>JBAXXO010000140.1:0-8524 GCA_037127855.1 Alphaproteobacteria bacterium | reverse complement strand
CTTTATTCCCGCTGGGGCGAAGCGCCGCTTGTCGCGTTGCTGGCCGGTCTCATTGCGCTCCTCTTGGTAAAAAGCCGCAGAACCCGCGCTTGACCCGAACATCAATTGCGACTAGGCCCGATCCACCTGCTGTCACAACGGCTTCCTGACGTGACAGTTCACCCTACCGGAGCACGTCCCCAATATGACCCGCAAGTCCTATATCTTCACCTCTGAATCCGTTTCAGAGGGGCATCCTGACAAATTGTGCGACCGCGTCTCTGATGCCATGCTCGACGCCTTCCTGACGCAAGAGGCCAATGCCCGCGTCGCCTGCGAAACCTTCGCCACCACCGGCCGCGTCGTGGTCGGCGGCGAGGTTGGCCTGTCGGACCCCACAGTCCTGTCCGCCATGATGGACACCGTCGACGGCATCGTGCGCGCCTGCGTCCGCGACATCGGTTATGAACAGGACGAGTTCCACTGGAACACGCTGCAGGTACAAAACTACCTGCACAAACAGTCCGCCCATATCGCACAGGGCGTCGACCGTGACGGCGCAGGCGATCAGGGCATCATGTTCGGCTATGCCTGCCGCGAAACCCCCGAACTTATGCCCGCCCCCATCCAGTATTCGCACGCCATCCTGCGCCGTTTGGCCGAGGCGCGCAAATCCGGCGCCGAACCTACCCTGCGCCCGGATGCCAAATCACAGCTTTCCCTGCGCTACGAAAACGGCTTGCCGGTCGAGGTGACCTCGATCGTGCTGTCGCACCAGCATGCCCTTGAAAGCCAAGGCTCTGACGCAATCCGCGCGATTGTCGAGCCCTATATCCTCGAAATCCTGCCCTCGGGCTGGATCACCGAGCACACCGAATGGTGGGTCAACCCCACCGGCACCTTTGTCATCGGAGGCCCGGATGGGGATGCCGGCCTGACCGGCCGCAAGATCATCGTCGACACCTATGGCGGGGCGGCCCCCCATGGCGGCGGCGCCTTCAGCGGCAAAGACCCGACCAAGGTGGACCGCTCGGCGGCTTATGCCGCACGCTACCTTGCCAAAAACGTCGTCGCCTCGGGCCTTGCCGACCGTTGCACCTTGCAGGTCAGCTATGCCATCGGCGTGGCCAAACCTTTGTCGATCTATGTCGATACGCACGGCACCGGCAAGGTCGAGGATTCGCGCATCGAACACGCCGTTGCGATCTGCGTGGACCTGACGCCGCGCGGCATCCGCACCCATCTGGGGCTGAACCGCCCAATCTATGCCCGGACCTCCGCCTATGGCCATTTTGGCCGCGCGCCCGAGGCGGATGGCGGCTTTTCGTGGGAAAGGACCGACCTGACCGAGGCGTTGAAACAGGCCGTCTGACCTTCAAACCTGCCTGATCTGCCGGGTGGGGGGCAACCCCCGCCCGCTTGCATTTCGGCACTGACTGAAAGCAGGCTGGCACCTTGCCACATCAAAGCCATCCCGCGCCAGCATCGGCATGTTGGGCGTCCAAAATCCCTGGCTCGGCCCCCCCACCGCAAACCCTTGCACTGAGCAAATAGAATTCTTTTATTGTTTTCTGCCCATAACTTAAACAGATTACCGCGCGTGGGAGCCTCTCGCCGGACTCCGAGCTTTCCGCCCCGTGTCTGCCTGTCATCAGGTCAAGCCTTGACCCGCCTTTCACCCCGGCCTATGCCCTGCCATCCCGAGGCAGGCGCTTTCATGCAAGACCCAAGCAACCCGCAACCTGAACGCCGGAACTTTTATGGCCGCATCCGGGGCAAGACCCTGCGGGCCAGCCAGAAGCATTATCTGGCCGAGGATCTGGCCCCATTGACCTTGCGTGGCGTCACCCGCGACCAGAATCCTGCGCGGGACCCCCTGCAACTCGAACCCTGGCGCGCGACAAGACCCCTCTGGCTCGAAATCGGCTTTGGCGGGGGCGAGCATCTGGTCCACATGGCGACCCTTCACCCCGATGTGGCCCTGATCGGGGCGGAACCCTTTGTGAACGGCATCGCCATGCTGCTGGGCAAGATCCGCAAGGCGGGGGTCACCAACCTTGCCCTGCATCCCGGTGACATCCGCGACCTGTTCGAGGTCTTGCCGACCGCCTGCGTCGAAAAGTGCTTTCTGAACTATCCCGACCCCTGGCCCAAGGCACGCCATCATCGCCGCCGCTTCGTGACCCAAGGCTACCTGACCGCGCTTGCCCGCATCCTGACCCCCGGCGCCGAGTTTCGCGTGGCAACCGACATCACTGATTACGTGCGCCAGACGCAAGACGAGGTCCCAAAAGCCGGTTTCGATCTGATCCACCAAGGCGACGTACCATGGAATGACTGGCTGCCAACCCGTTACGAGATCAAGGCGCTGCGCGAGGGTCGACCTCCCTGGTACATGACCTTTCGCCGCAGGTCATGACGCCGCGGCGCAGAGATCGGGCAGAAAGAGAGTATTTGTGCCAGTATGAAGGGGATCGGGGCATTCTCTTTGTTCGGTAAGGTGGATAGAATTGGGCGATGTGCGGGCGTTTCACGATCACTCATCCCAATGCGGCGCTTGCGGCGCTATTTGACGCCGTACCGGGCAATGATCTGCCCGAAAGCCCCCGGTTCAACATTTGCCCGACCAATCCCGTTGCTGTCGTTACGTCAGACGGGCAGCGACGGCTGCGGACCATGCGATGGGGCTTGGTCCCGTCCTGGTACAAGGCGGTCAATGACGGCCCGCTGATCATCAATGCCCGGTCCGATACGGTCGCCGAAAAACCCGCTTTCCGTGAAGCGATCCGACAGCGGCGCTGCATCTTGCCGGCCAGCGGGTTTTATGAATGGAGCGCGGGACCCAACGACACACGCCTGCCGTGGTACATCACCCGCACCGACGGTGCCCCGATGGCCTTTGGTGCCTTGTGGAACCACTGGGGTGACGTCGATACGGTCGCGGTGGTCACCGTGGATGGCGGGCCGAACATGTCGGGCATCCATGACCGCGAACCTGTCATCCTTGAGCAGACGGATTGGCCGCTATGGCTGGGTGAGGGGGGTCACGGAGCGGCGCGCTTGATGCACCCGACCCGGTCAGGGGTGTTGCAATCGCACCGTGTGGCCGTGGCGGTGAATTCGAACCGTGCGGCAGGGCCACAGTTGATTTCCGCCGTGAAGGCATGATATTTCCAGCAAATTGCGATGCCGTTGCCAGACTGGGTTGAGCATGATGGCATGGGATGCTATCGATTGGATGTGCGGGTGTTGTGTAATGGTAAGACCTTAGCCTTCCAAGCTAAAGACACGGGTTCGATTCCCGTCACCCGCTCCAGCCTTCTCTTGACCATGTCGCGGGCTCTGGCCGTCGTTTCTTCACAAACGGTCCGATGACCTATACGTCATGCCTCGACATTCATGACCTTTGGGCGGGTTGCACTCGATCTGAGTCAGATTGAGTGCAATCCAAGACAGGCAAGCCGTTGGCAGTGTTGCGAGTTGCGTTCATTCAAGTGAACCTGATTGAACGCAAATCTCTATGGTAAACAATGTGGCTAAGTTTAAACAGGTTCTGAGTACTGGGCAATCCCTGAATTTGCCGAATGCGCTTGTATGCAGCCCGCACTCTCAGCATGCCATGGGCGGATCCGTCGTAGTTGGGCCCCCGCAAGACAGCCAGAGGTGCGATTCGTCCGGCAAACGGCCAAGGTTGGAGCTTTCTGGACCGCAAGCATCAGCGACCCTTTGGCCTGACGCCTTCTTTTCATGGTACGCCGGGCTGCCAATGCGCTGTCGAGAGTCAAAGGTTGTCTTGCTGTGGCATGCCCAGAACATGATAGCCACCATCGACCCGGATCACCTCGCCCGTCGTGCAGGCACCATAGTCGGACGCCAGATAAACTGCGGTGCCGCCGATCGCCCCGAGCGTGGCATTCGCACGCAACGGTGCGTTGGCCTCAGTGTGGCGAAAGGTGGCACGCGCGCCGCCAATGGCGGCACCGGCCAAGGTCTTCATCGGCCCGGGTGAGATCGCATTGACGCGGATGCCCTGGGGGCCGAGGTCGTTGGCAAGGTAGCGGGTCGCAGATTCAAGGGCGGCTTTCGCAACCCCCATCACGTTGTAATTGGGGGTGACACGGTTGGAACCCTGGAATGTCAGTGTCAGCAATGTACCGCCCTGTGGCATGATTTCGGCAGCCCGGCGCGACACGTCGATGAAGCTGAAACAAGAGACCGCCAGCGAGTTTGAAAAGTTGCCGCGCGATGTGTTGATGAATCGGCCCGTCAACTCACTCTTGTCGGAAAAGGCTATGGCATGAACCAGAAAGTCAAGGCTGCCCCAACGGGCCTTGAGGGTCGCGAAACAGGCGTCGAGGCTGTCGTCATTCATCACATCGACATCCACCAGAAAGTCGGATCCGACCGAGGCCGCCAAGGGTTCGACCCGTTTGCCAAAGGCATCGCCTTGATAGGAAAAGGCCAGTTCGGCGCCTTCAGCCGCCATGGCCAGCGCGATGCCCCACGCGATCGACCGTTCATTGGCCACGCCCATGATCAGGCCACGCTTGCCCTTCATCAGTTCCGGCATCGGAGTCTCCTGCATCAGGATTGGGGTCTTGGGCGGGGCTTAACCGCCCAGATACTTGCTCATCACAAGGGTTGCATTGGTACCGCCAAAGCCAAAGCTGTTGGACAGAACCGAGTCGATCTGTACGCCCTCGCGCAGGGTCGTCACAATTTCGTTCAGGTCCAGTGCAGGGTCCAGCGTGCTGATATTGGCCGAAGCTGCGATGAAACTTCCGTTCATCATCAGCAAGGAATAGATGACCTCATGCACGCCGGTCGCGCCCAGCGAATGCCCGGTCAATGATTTGGTCGAGGCGACAGGCGGCGTGTGACCACGGCCAAAGACCCGGCGGATCGCCTCCATTTCGGTCACGTCACCCACGACCGTCGAGGTGCCATGGCTGTTGATATAATCAATTTGACGGCCTGCCGGCAGCGTCGCCACGGCCAGTTTCATCGACCGCTCGCCACCCTCGCCCGAGGGGGCGACCATGTCGTGCCCATCCGAGGTGGCACCATAACCCGTTACTTCGCCATAGATCTTCGCACCACGGGCAAGGGCGTGGGACAGTTCCTCCAAAACCACAACACCACCACCGCCGGCGATCACGAATCCGTCGCGCGTGGCGTCATATGGGCGGCTCGCAGTTTGAGGCGTATCGTTGTATTTGGACGACATGGCACCCATCGCGTCAAACAGGCAGGACAAAGTCCAGTCCAACTCTTCACCGCCACCCGCAAAAACGATATCCTGCTTGCCCATCTGGATCAGTTCGACGCCATTGCCGATGCAATGGGCCGATGTCGAACAAGCCGATGTGATGGAATAGTTCACACCCTTGATCTTGAATGGCGTGGCAAGGCAGGCAGAGTTGGTGGAGGACATGCAGCGCGTCACCATGAAGGGGCCCATCTTCTTGGGCGCACCCTTGTTGATCACCGCGTCAAAGGCAGCAAAGAAATTGCTGGTCGAGGGGCCGCCCGACCCCATGATCAGGCCGGACCGCTCGTTGGACACGTCGCCGGGTTCCAGCCCACTATCGGCAATCGCCTGTTTCATGGCCAGAAAGTTATACGACGCGCCCGGCCCCATGAATCGCAGATCTCGTTTGTCGATATGATCTTCCAGCACGATCTGCGGTTGCCCTTTGACCTGCGACCGAAAGCCATGTTCGGCGTAATCAGCCGCGAACACGATCCCCGAGCGACCTGCCCGCAGGCTGGCCTCGACCTCGGCAGCGGTGTTACCGATGGGAGAGATGATGCCAATGCCGGTGATGACGACGCGACGCATTGTTGAATCCTTTCCGAAGTCAGTTGGCCGAAAGAGCGACTTTCATCTCAGTGACAAGATAGATGGTCTCGCCATCCGCCTCGACGCGGCCATTGGCCACGCCCATGGTCAGGCGGCGGGTCTCCACGGCCTTGGTGAAATTCACAAAATAACGCAGCAACTTTCGATCGGGGCGCACCATGCCGGTCAGCTTCACCTCACCCACACCCAAGGCATAGCCGCGGCCCTGCCAACCGCGCCAGCCAAGGTTGAAGCCTGTCAGCTGCCACAGGCCATCCAAACCCAGACAACCCGGCATGATGGGGTTGCCGGGAAAGTGGCAGGCGAAAAACCACAGGTTGGGTGTAACATCGAATTCGGCTACGACATGGCCCTTGCCGAATTCGCCGCGATCGGCGGATATCTCGGTGATTCGGTCCATCATCAACATCGGAGGCGCAGGAAGTTGCGCATTTCCAGGGCCGAACAGCTCGCCCCGTGCGCAAGACAGCAACGCCTCTTTGTCGAAATACGTCGGATAAGCCATGCCGCCCCTTCCCCGTGTCGCTGAAACCCGTGTAACACTCCGCTGGAAGCCCTTGCAAGGGTAAGGGGCCGGACAGAGCGGATTGCGGTTTTGGTTGCAACTGTTAAACCGCAGGCAATTTGTATCGGCGGGCGCAAGAATCGAGGCAACATGAGCAGTTCCCTGATAGACCGTATCTTCGGCCACGAGGCGGCTGGCGGGGTCGTACTGATGCTGGCGGCCGCGGCGGCGCTTGCAATTGCCAATTCCCCGCTAATGCCGGCATATCAGGCCGTGTTGGAGGCTCCGTTGTCGATCACCCTGAATGGGGTAGGTCTGAACAAGCCCCTGATCCTGTGGATCAATGACGGGTTCATGGCAGTATTCTTCTTCTTGATCGGCCTTGAATTGAAACGCGAGGTGTTAGAGGGAAAACTGCGGCGTCTGTCGGATATCGTCTTGCCGGGTGTTGCGGCCCTGGGTGGGATGGTGGTGCCCGCCTTGATCTACCTCGCCTTCAATGCCGGGGGCGAGGTGCGGGGTTGGGCGATACCAACCGCCACTGACATTGCCTTTGCGCTGGGGGTTCTTGCGCTGGTCGGACCAGGCCTGCCGCCGGGATTGAAGACCTTTTTGCTGACCTTGGCCATTCTTGACGATCTTGGGGCCATCTTGATCATCGCCATATTCTACACGGATCATCTGAAACTGGATTATCTCGCGCTGTCGCTGATTCCGCTGGCCGGGCTGTTTTTACTGAACATGCTCAGCACAGCGCGGGTGGCGCCGGCACTGCTGCTGGGGGTTGTTCTGTGGGTGCTCGTCCTGAAATCTGGCATTCATGCCACGCTTGCCGGAGTTGCAACCGCGTTCCTGATTCCGTTGAAAGACCGCAATGGCGGCTCTCCGCTGCATATGCTCGAAGAGGGTCTGGCACCCTATGTCGCGTTTCTGATCTTGCCGGTGTTCGCCTTTGCCAATGCCGGGTTGAGTTTTTCTGGAATGAGTTGGGCCGCAGTCAGCTCGCCTCTGACCGTCGGCATCGAGGTCGGGCTTGTGGCGGGCAAATTCATCGGGGTGATGGGGGCCTGCTGGATCATGTTGCGCCTTGACTTGGCCGAGTTGCCTGTCGGCGCAAACTGGTGGCATATGACTGGGCTGGCACTCTTGGCCGGGATAGGATTCACGATGTCGCTGTTCATCGGGGGACTGAGCTTTGGCGATGGCGCCGAAATGGACGTGGTCCGGCTGGGCGTCTTGCTCGGCTCGCTCGTGGCAGCGCTGGCGGGCTTTACCATACTGCGGGTGCACCGCGTTTAACTGAACTGTTCAAAGCGATGGAAGTTCGGTATAAAGACAGAAATGACAAGGTCTGACAAATGATAGGGCCGCAACATGAACGGGTAACCGCATGGCTGGCGAAGGGCAATTTGCGTCCGACACGGCAACGGCTCGCCTTGGCAACCCTACTGGTCGGTGACGGTGAAAACCGTCATGTCACCGCCGAAGGTCTGTATGCGCTCTGTGCTGCCTCGGGCGAAAAGGTCAGCCTCGCGACGGTTTACAACACCTTACGCGCCTTTTGCGCGGCAGAACTTATGAATGAGATTGTGGTGGATGGCGCGCGCAGCTATTTCGACACCCGCATGGACGATCACGCACATTTCTACCGTGAAGACAGCCATGACCTGACCGATGTGCCCACGGACGGCATCCTGATCACGGGTCTGCCTGACGCCCCCGTGGGCATGCAGATCACGCGCGTCGACGTGGTTATTCGCTTGCGCCGCAGTTACGATCAGGTTGTTTTCCGGCAGGAGTAGGGTGTTCAAAGCTTCCAAGACGGCATCCTCAGTGGGTTTCAGGATGGACGAGTTGTCGAGCACGGGATCAGTCGGGGACGTGTCATCCTTGCGGGTATCCGCAGATCGGCTTGAGAACAGGTTTCTTGATCGATGATGTCAGTACACCCACAGTCTGCATCGGCCGATCCAGGCGGCACATGACGGACAAAACAGTGTCAGAGTGTACGGACGATGACCATTTTGCAATCTTTTGTACGTGCATCCCTTGCCACCGCGGCCTTGCTATGGTTGTCGGATGCAGCCTTGGCGGTCGAGGGTGGGACAGGGGCCTATTTGCTCGGGTCGCGCGATTCGATGGCGGGTTTCGCGCCGCCACCGGGCAGTTACTTTACG
>JBAXXO010000139.1:0-8671 GCA_037127855.1 Alphaproteobacteria bacterium | reverse complement strand
TTCCAACGCCGCCCTTGATACCCCCGCAGTGTCCAGCCGCTCGGGGTCACGACCCACGATCATCGCAACCGCCTGCCTTGCCCGCGTCAGATCACCCTGTGCCAAAGGCAGCGCCACAGCCCGTACATGATCGTGCAATGATCGCGTCGCAACCAAAGGCCAGCCGATCACCCCGGTCAACAGCATGCCCAGCCACCCGCCTGGCAGTGCCCAAGTCACCAAGACCATTACCACCCAGACCGTCAGACAAATCCCTAACATCACAACCACGCCGAAACTGCGGCGCGACCAGTTCGGGTCATCTTCTCTGTTGAATCGCTTGTCGCAGCGATCAATCAGCGCGCCGATCCATGTTACCGGATGCCCCAATCGATCATAAATCGGCTGGGGCCAGCCAAATGCCGCCTCAAACGTCATGGCCAAGAGCATTCCGGCGGCAGACAGCATGCAATCCTCCAAAATGCCCGGGTGATCACGCAAAACTCCCGGCATTGCAAGAAAGACCAGCCATGAAGCGGAAAATGGTGCATCCAGCACGATTCGAACGTGCGACCTCTGCCTTCGGAGGGCAGCACTCTATCCAGCTGAGCTATGGATGCAACGGTTTCGATTTAGGACAACTACTGGCCCAGTGCAACCACAATCACCGCAGTGGGCCGGCGATCAGGCAAACAAATCGTGGCACAATTCCAGTGCCGAGATCAGCGCATCCACTTCGGCCAAGGTATTGTACAAGCCAAAGGACGCACGACACGTCGCCGTCAGGCCATAGAACTGCATCAGGGGCATTGCGCAATGCGTCCCGGCCCGAACCGCAATCCCCCGCTTGTCTAGCACAGTCGAGATGTCATGCGCATGGGCCGCCCCGTCCAGCGTGAATGAGAAAATCGCCCCCATCCCTGCTGACTTGCCCTGCACTTGCACCCAGTTCAAGCCTGCAAGCTTGTCTCGTGCATAGTCGCGCAGGCTACGCTCATGCGCGGCCACGTTCTGCATCCCCAGATCGGTCAGGTAATCCAAAGCCACACCCAACCCGATCTGCTGTACGATCCCCGGCGTACCCGCCTCGAATTTCATCGGCGGGTCGTTCCACGTCACCATATCCCGCGTCACCTCGCGGATCATGTCGCCGCCCCCCAGAAAGGGCCGCATCTCGGCCATGCGGTCTGGATGGATATAGATCGCGCCTGACCCGCTTGGCCCATACAGCTTGTGGCCGGTTATGGCGTAGAAATCGCAGCCCATCTCGGTGACATTCACCGGCATATGCACCGCAGCCTGACTGCCATCCACCAACACCGGTACGCCTCGCGCCCTTGCACCTGCACAGATCGACGCCACATCCACGACCGTGCCAAGAACATTTGACATCTGCGTGACCGCCACCAAGCGCGTACGCGGTCCGATTGCTGCCAGCACCGCAGCGGGGTCCAGATCGCCGTTCTGATCCACCTCGACCCATTTGATCACGACGCCTTGCCGTTCGCGCAAAAAATGCCAAGGCACGATATTGGCATGGTGTTCCATGATGCTGATGACGATTTCGTCACCGGCCTGAAAGCGCGGCGCAGCCCAGGCATAGGACACAAGGTTGATCGCCTCGGTCGTGCCGGTCGTGAAAACGATATTGCCCTCATGCGTACCCAAAAAGCGCGCGATCTTGCCACGCGCTGCCTCGTAATTGTCGGTGGCCAGGTTGGAAAGATAGTGCAAGCCTCTGTGTACATTCGCATATTCCTGCGAATAGGCCCGCGTCACGGCATCGATCACAACCTGGGGCTTTTGGGCCGAGGCACCGTTGTCAAGATAGACCAGCGGCTTGCCATTTACCTGCCGGCCCAAGATCGGGAAGTCGGACCGGATGGTTTCAACCTGGTACATGCAAGATCCCCAAGGCAAAGGCGAGAAAGAACACGAAAACCATCACAATGCCGGCCGCCAGAAAGGCCCCGATCACGCCAAACAGCGTCAACGGCAGCGAGGTAAAACCATGCAGTTCCGCCACATAGTTGGTGATCAACCAAAGGCTGATCATCAACCCCAATGGCACCAGGATCAGACCCAAGGGCGGAAAAAGAAACACGATCACACTCTGCGCGACCGAAAGCAGGATCAACACCGCTTCCAACCACGCCATCAATGCCACGGCCTCGGGCAGCGTGCCGTGACCCTTGAAAACGCGCCCCAGCAGATGCAAGCACAGCGCAATCATCCCCAGACCAACAAACTGCATCAGGGCCAGGTAGATCGGGTTGGTCAGCATCGCCGCCGAAACTGGGTCCATGTTGGGCGGCAGCGTCCCGACCACCAGCGAAATCAGGCCCGCGGACACGACCGCCGTCAATCCCAAGGCCAGAATGCTGTCTTGTAATGACAGCCGCCAGCCCATTACGATCCGTATCCCCTCGCGCGGGCTTACCAAGCTTGATCGTAGTGTATTCAGTAGCGAATCCAGTGTCATGCCCTCTCAGCCTCATGCAACATCAAAATCCAGAACAGCACGAAAACCCCAGCGGCGATAATTCCGATGACATCCGATCCGACACCGCCCACCATGCCCCGCACCATGCCAGATGTCAGCACCGCAGGGGCTGCCGCAACCAGCGCCCAGAACAGCGCCAAACGTCCACCATAAAAGCTGCCCTTACCACCCATCGCCCACACCACGACATGCCCCACCGCCGCCAGCAGGTACCATACCGGCACCGTCGCAGCCATGGCCAGTGCTGCGGCCAGAAGCCGCTGCGGCAAGGGTTGATCCGGCTTCAGATAGGCCTCACGCGCCAAAAATGGCGTCAACGACACAAACAACAGGATCAACCCCGTTACCAGCAGCGAAAAGGCAAACGGCTCTGACCGCGGCTGCCCCAGCAAACGCCGCATCACCGCGCGCGGCCGCCGCCAGCTTTCCAAGATATCTGCGGTGACAGACATCAGTGATCATGCCTTTTCAACCAGCCTTCCAGACGGCTGCGCACATCTTCGGCAATCACTGCATCGTCGATTTCGCCAAGGGCTTCCGCCAGAAACGCCAACACCAGCAGGGCCTGCGCCTGCCGCAAGGCAACCCCGCGTGAGCGCAGATAGAACAAGGCCGTCTCGTCAATTGCCCCCGAGGTTGACCCGTGGCTGCACTTCACATCGTCGGCATAGATCTCCAGTTCCGGCTTGGCCAGAAACTGACTGTCCTCGTCCAGCAACAAGGCTTGACTGATCTGATAGCCATCCGTTTTCTGCGCGCCCGGCTTGACCAGAATCTTGCCCTGAAACACGCCGACTGCGCCGTTCTTCAAGACTTTCTTGAACACCTGCCGACTTTCACAGCGCAGCGCGTCATGGGTCACGAAAACTGTATCATCGTGCAGAAAGTCACCGTCGCCAAGCGCGGCACCCGCGACATGCGCTTTGGCATCGTCGCCTTTTAAGTCCAGCACCACCTCGTTGCGCGTCAAAACGCCATTGGCCGTCACGGTAAAGGTTTTGAACGCCGCTTGAGTGGCCAAGCGTGCGAAGATATGTGTCACAGCCCGCCTTGCATGGTCCCGGCCCTGAGAACGAACATTATGAAACGCCGCCCCCGCGCCCAAATCGACCTCCAACACCGAATTCAACCGCGCGGCCGCCGGCCCGTTTTCCAGCAAGGTCAGTCTAGCCCCGGCCTCCAGCTTGACAACATGATGTAACATCACATCGGAACGCTCTGATTTGTGGATGTAAATCAGCGAAATCGGTTTGGCGGCCTGTCCGGTGACCCGGATCAAGACTCCGTCCGTCGCATAGGCCGAATTCAGCGCTGCCAAGGGACGCGCCACGGGAACCTGCCCCGCCGCCTCCAGTGTGCCATACAGGTCCTCGGCCCAATGGCCGGGCCCTGCCACCGCCAGGCGCGAAACTTCGACCCCCGCCAGCGCCATATCGTCCGAGGCCAATTCATCAAAAACCCCATCGACAAAGACCAGTTTCACGCAGTCCACAGCGCCAAAGACCGGCGGCTCGTCGTTGTAATCCGTCGCCACCGCCAGCGGCGCCTCGGGCGACACCAGACTCGCCGGATCCGTATAGCGCCAGTATTCGTCGCGCTTGCCCGGCATGCCCATCGCCTGCAACCGGGCCAATGCCTCTGCCCGCGGCCTATTCAGACCCAAAGGCCTCACCATCCCCGCCAGACGGAGGCTGACCTGTTCAAGATTGACCCGCATCAACGTCATTCCCGCACCTCGGCCAGCAGATCGGCATAGCCATTATGCTCGACCTCCAGCGCCAATTCGGGCCCACCCGTCTTGATGATCCGCCCCGTCGCCATGATGTGCACGACATCCGGCACGATGTGATCCAACAAACGCTGATAATGCGTGATCACCAGAAACGAACGGCCCGCGTCGCGCAGCGCGTTCACGCCATCAGAAACCAGCTTCATCGCATCCACATCCAGACCCGAATCCGTCTCGTCCAGAATACAAAGCTTGGGTTCCAGAACGGCCATCTGCAAGATCTCGTTACGTTTTTTCTCACCACCCGAGAATCCGACATTGACCGGCCGCTTCAACATCTCGGCGTCGATCTTCAGGCTTTTTGCCTTTTCCCGCACCAGTTTCAGAAAGTCTCCTGCAGAAACCTCGGCCTCACCTCGCGATTTGCGCTGCGCATTCAACGCCGTGCGCAGAAAGGTCATGTTCCCCACGCCCGGAATTTCCACCGGATATTGAAACGCCAAAAACAACCCCGCCGCGGCCCGCAATTCTGGCTCCATCGCCAGCAGATCCTCACCGGCAAGCTGCGCAGACCCTTCGGTCACCTCATAGCCCTCGCGCCCCGCCAGTACATAAGACAGCGTCGATTTGCCTGACCCGTTCGGCCCCATGATGGCATGGACCTCGCCGGAGCCGACATGCAGGTCGACCCCGCGCAGGATTTGCTTGTCTTCCTCCTGCAACCGGACATGCAGGTTCTTGATCGTCAACATCATGGCTTCCTTCGACTTGGTTCAGACCTTTGATTTGATTGTCATGCGCCCACACGCCAGCCTCGGCAGCAGGCCAAGGCAGGCCACGTCAGCCCAGCCCGTTCATTCCGATACAGCGCGCGGGCGGACAGGGCGCGGCCCAATCAGATAGTTTTCATTCATGCGGTAGCGTTTGTGCTTGGTCCGAACGGCATAACCATTTTCATTGACCCAGTCCCCAAAAGCCGTTGCGTTCACATTGTCCACTTCGACGAACATCACCGGCCGGCACGCCGCAATCACGCCCGACAACCCGCGCAGGGCCTGCAACTCCATGCCCTCGACATCGATCTTGATGAAATCGACATGCGTCGAGCCCAGCAAGTCGTCACCGCGCCGGGTCTGCAACGCACCCTCGCCCGCCACCATCCGGCCACCGCCCAGATTGTTGTCGTGTGCGACCATCGCCAGACCCTTCTCGACCCGGTCCGACAGCCCAAAGCCCAGATGCGACAGATCACAGCGATCCTCGACACCGTTTAGTTGCAGGTTTGAAAGCAGAATGGCGATGGCCGCAGGATTGGGTTCAACCAGGATTGCCTGCGACGCATAGAGGAATTTCAACGCAAATAGCGTGTGATTGCCGATATTGGTGCCAATGTCACAAAACACCCCGCCCGGTTTGAAATGGCGGCGGATTATTTCCAGTTCCTGCGGTTCGTAAAACTCGCCCCGCAGGTGTTTTTTCTGAATTACGTCGCGCCGGTTGGTGATGGTGAAATATATCGGCTGGCCCCAGATCACACATCGCACCACTTCGCCCGGCACAGAAATCGTCACATCCGTCCGATCCGGAACAATCTGTTCTTGCATCGTTATCCGACCGATCCTTCCAGTGAAATCGCCACCAGACTTTGCGCTTCCATCGCGAATTCCATCGGCAATGCCTGCAACACTTCGCGGCAAAACCCGTTCACCACCAGCGCCACGGCCTCTTCTTCCGACATCCCCCGCGAGCGGCAATAGAACAGTTGATCCTCATCGACCTTGGAGGTTGTCGCCTCATGCTCGACGCGCGACGAGGCGTTGCGCACCTCGATATAGGGCACGGTATGCGCCCCGCACTCGTCGCCAATCAGCAGGCTGTCGCACTGGGTATAATTGCGGCTGCCCTCGGCCCTTGGATGGATCGACACCAGACCCCGATAGGTGTTCTGCGCCCGCCCTGCCGAAATCCCCTTCGACACGATCCGCGACTTGGTCCGCTTGCCCAGGTGGATCATCTTGGTTCCAGTATCGGCTTGTTGGGCGTTGTTGGCAATTGCGATCGAATAGAACTCGCCTTGACTGTCATCGCCACGCAGAATGCATGACGGGTATTTCCACGTGATCGCCGACCCGGTTTCCACTTGGGTCCACATCACCTTGGCCCGGTCGCCCCGGCAATCGGCCCGCTTGGTGACAAAGTTATAGATGCCTCCCCGACCCTGCTCATCGCCCGGATACCAGTTCTGCACAGTCGAGTATTTGATCTCGGCATCCTCCAGCAACACCAGTTCCACCACCGCAGCATGCAGTTGCGGTATGTCACGCTTGGGGGCGGTGCAGCCTTCCAGATAGCTGACATAAGCGCCCTTGTCGGCGATGATCAGTGTGCGTTCGAACTGCCCGGTATTCTCGGCATTGATCCGGAAATAGGTCGACAATTCCATGGGGCACCGGGTGCCCGGAGGGATATAGACAAATGAGCCATCCGAAAATACGGCGCTGTTCAAGGTGGCGAAAAAGTTATCCGACTGCGGTACGACCGTTCCCAGATACTTGCGCACCAGATCCGGATGCTCACGTACGGCCTCCGAGATCGAGCAAAAGATAACCCCGGCCTTGGCCAGTTCGGCCTTGAACGTGGTCCCGACCGAAACCGAGTCAAACACGGCGTCGACCGCGACCCGACGCTCGCCTTCCGGGGCCGCGATCCCGGCCAACAGCGCCTGTTCCTTCAACGGAATGCCCAGCTTCTTGTACGTCGCCAGCAGCTTTGGATCGACCTCCTCAAGGCTTTTGGGCTTCACCGCCATGCTGCGCGGCGTGGCATAGTAGAATTGATCCTGATAGTCGATACTGGGATAACTGACCATGGCCCAGGCAGGCTCTTTCATCTGCAGCCAGCGTGCATATGCCGCCAGACGCCATTCCAACATCCAGGCCGGTTCGCCATTTTTTTCGGAAATCAGCCTCACGATGTCTTCGGACAGACCCTTGGGCGCATAGTCGGTCTCGATGTCGCTGGACCAGCCGTACTTGTAGGCACCAGACATGGCATTCACTGTGTCGACGGTCTCCCGATCAACGCCGTCCCTGACATCCATATCCATCGCTTTATCCATCCCAACTAAAGCCTTGCAGCCAAACCTTCAAGCAACCCGCGCCCGTATGCGCCTGTATTCACGCCGCCAGACTTCGGCAAACTGCAACACATCATCCTCGGTCGTCTCCGGCCCCAAAGACACCCTGATCGCCTGCGACGCCCCAGCCTCGTCATAGCCCATGGCCCGCAAGACCCGGCTCGTCCGGACCTTGCCACTCGAACAGGCCGAACCTGCCGATATGGCAAACCCCGCCAGGTCCATCGCCATCACCTGCGTCTGGCCCTGCCATCCCGGCGCAATCACGCACAGGGTATTGGGCAAAAGCCGCGCGCCATTCCCGACGGAAATAGTCTTAAATTCCTCAGCCGACAATGCCTGATTTAGAGTATTTCTAAGTTCGGCCACCCGCTCCCACACGCCGTCCGCCAGATCCCGCGCCGCCGCCTGCGCGGCTGCCCCAAATCCGGCAATCCCGATCAGGTTCTCGGTTCCGGCCCGTCGCCCCATCTCTTGCCCGCCGCCACGCAATTGCGGCACGCAATCGATACCCCGTCGCAAGACCAGCGCCCCAACCCCCTTGGGCCCGCCCAGTTTGTGGGCCGACACCAGACCCATCTGTATCCTCAACCAGTTGAATGCAATCGGCAGCTTGCCAAACCCCTGTGTCAGGTCCGACACCGCCAAACCTTCGACCAGGTCCTGAACTACCCCTGTCTCCGAATTGGCCAGTTGCACGACCGAACGCTCTGGCTGTGCGACACTGACCAGCCCCGTCGCGTCGACAGGCAACGTCACTTCACACCAGGCCGCCACGGCCTCATGCTCGACCGCTGCACAGACCAGTCCACGCCCCGCACAGGCCAAGGCGGCCGCCTCGGTCGCCCCCGAGGTGAACACGACATCAGCCCCCTCCGCCCCCAGAGCCTGCGCCACCTGACCCCTCGCCCGCTCTAACAAGGCTCTGGCCGCCCTACCCTCGGCATGCACCGACGACGGATTGCCCTGCAGATCCATGGCGGCCAGCATAGCAATCCTTGCCTCGGGCCGCAAAACTGTCGTCGCATTCCAGTCCAGATAGGTCCGCGTCATGGCTTCATACTGGCATAAATACTCATTCTTCATCTACCACCCGAAACAACGCAGGCACCGCAGGACAGGGATGCATTTCGTTGCGGATCACGTCTGACAGACGTGTTTGATGCAAGAACACATAGACATTGGCCGACAATCCCTCCCAAAGCCGATTGGTCAAACTCTGCGCCCGCGACCCCGAAACACCCCCCGATGCCCCTGCCCCGGTGTGCAACGCGTCAACCGTTTCCTCAACCGCCTCCATGACCTCCGAAATCCGGATTGCATT
>JBAXXO010000138.1:0-8695 GCA_037127855.1 Alphaproteobacteria bacterium | reverse complement strand
GCGAGCTACACCACGCGGCGGGACACGATCATCACACGCCGAGCATCGGGTCTAAGCCTGCATTCCAACCAACGTCAGATGATGATGTGCTCGGGTGGGGCTGTCCAGCCGGTTGGCAGCCTTTGCCGTGGCCAATCTGGACAGAGGCACCGCCACCGAGGCGCTCTCGGGTGAGGTGCAGGCGTCCTTTGACGGCAACAAGCAGATCGATTGCTTTGATGTGGCCTGGCTGGAACATTGTCTGTTGTTCGGTACCGGCAGCGATTGCACGGTGATAGGCAAATTGGCCGCAAAGTACCAGTCTGAGCTATCCCAAGCTGGGCGGTGGTCAGGCCGTGATCTGGGGCAGGTAATGACTGTTGGTGCAGAAGGTGAGGTGGCCCAAACCCTACCCAGATTGACCCAGACTTAGTCAGCTTTGCGTCGGACGTAATGCGTCGGGCTCAGAACCATTGACCAGGCTCCATCAGGCCCAGATCCATCAATTGCTGACTGTGCCATTGAAAGGGTATCGAATTGTGCCAATGAAATGATTTGATGTCGAACATCGATCCTGAATTCGTCCGAAGCGCCTTGGCCGCGCGAAAGCTGGCGATCACCGAGGTTATGTTGTTGTGCCATGGGCAGGCAAAGGTGTTGTACTCTTCGTCGGTCAAGGTGAAATCTGGGCGCAGTTCGAGACCGGGCTTGGCGCGGAACAGCGCGATACGGTCGATCTTGCGGCGGGCTGACGGCACATGCTCTTCGAACCGCCAGCGCAGACCGCCGAAGAAATCCAGTTGCCGCTCGCGCGGATGGTTGTGGTTGGTCGGGTCGGGGCGAGCAAGCGCGTAATAGCCCGAGCGGTCGAGATTGGCAGTCTCAATCGAGACGGCATTGGGAAAGCGGTCCAGATTGTCAGCATAGAGGTCGACGACATAGGTCAGCATGGCATCGCGGCGCTCTTCGGTGTGAAAGGCTAGCATCTCGCGCACGGAGCGCGTCTCGCAGAACGGGTAGAACAGGTATTCTGCGTTGTAACCGTAGTACACCCACAGGCCGGACACCTGCGGGATCAAGCGGTTCACGGCAAAAACCAGGGCATTCTCGCCGCTGGTGTCAAAGGTGACACGTTGGATGCGCGCGGCAATGGCCTCGGGCAGCCTGATGCGATCATCGGCCAGCAATATCACCTGCGCAAACCCATGGTCGAGGTGGTGCCGTATGGTCGTGTCGACCTCGACTTGATCTTCGGCCATGATAACGGCAAGCGGCCCTTTGGTTAGGGTGGCACGGCCGGTTTGCAAAAACGCATCGAGCGAGCGGTGGTTCATAAGCGACCTCTGAACATATGGCACCTGCCAATAAGCCTGACGTACATTCATTCGGGTACATCCGAATGAATGCAACACACAATTTGTCCAAGTCTCTTCTGTCTTGCGATACCTTCAAGCTGACTCAGTTTGCAAACAAACTGCTCGAATGCCAAGCAATTGGCCGACGCGACCCCACTTGCGTTGCGCAAGGCGCTCATTTGGCATAAAGGCCGTCCTAGGAGCCGCTTATGACCGATTCAAAGAAGATGTTCATCAAGACTTATGGCTGTCAGATGAATGTCTATGACAGCGAACGCATGGTGGAAACCATGGCTGCGCAAGGCTATGAGACCACTGAGGTGATCGAAGACGCCGAATTGATCTTGCTGAACACCTGCCATATTCGCGAAAAGGCGTCGGAAAAGCTGTATTCCGACCTTGGCCGCTTGCGCCCGCTGAAACAGGCGCGGCCCGACCTGAAGGTGGGTGTCGCAGGCTGCGTTGCGCAGGCAGAGGGCGACGAGATCAAGCGCCGTATGCCCTTGGTCGACATCGTCGTGGGCTCGCAGGCCTATCACCGCTTGCCCGAAATGATGAACGGCATCGGCAAGATGACCGACACCGACTTTCCGACCACAGACAAGTTCGACCTGTTGCCCAGACGTACCGGCACAGTCGGCCCGGTCGCATTTCTGACCGTGCAAGAGGGCTGCGACAAGTTCTGCGCCTTTTGCGTCGTCCCCTATACCCGCGGCGCCGAGGTGTCTCGCCCGCCCCAACGCATCCTGACCGAAGCGCGGGGGCTGGTCGAAAAGGGTGTGCGCGACATCACCTTGCTGGGCCAGAACGTCAATGCCTATCATGCGGCGGGTTACGGCTTGGCCCGCCTGATCCGCGATCTGTCCCAGATCGACGGCTTGCATCGCATCCGATATACCACCAGCCACCCTAACGACATGGAAGACGACCTCATCGCCGCCCATGGCGACCTTCCCAAGCTAATGCCCTATCTGCATTTGCCCGTGCAATCAGGCTCTGACCGTATCCTCAAGGCGATGAACCGCAAGCACACAGCCGAACATTATCTGCGCTTGATCGAACGCGTCCGCGCCGTCCGCCCAGACATCGTGCTGACCTCGGACTTCATCGCAGGCTTTCCGGGCGAGACCGCCGCGGATCATCAGGCGACGCTGGATCTGATCGCCGCGGTTGGCTACGGCATGGCCTATTCCTTCAGATATTCGCCCCGACCCGGCACGCCCGCCGCCGAAAAGCCCGAATTGTCCGACGATGTTGCTTTGGCCCGCCTGCACGACATTCAGGCCCTGATCACCCGCCAGCAGCGCGCCTTGCAAGATGCCATGGTCGGGCGCGAGGTGTCTGTTCTGTATGAAAAGCCCGGTCGAATGCCAGGGCAGATGGTCGGAAAGTCCGAATACCTGCATTCCGTGCATGTCGATGATTCGTTTGGCCAGCCCGGGCAATTGGTGCAGGTCAGAATCTCTGCCTCGTCCGCCAACTCACTTGCTGGCGTAAAGATTTCGGATTAGCCAATTGTAGCGGTCTGTTTGTGGGCCGCGGTCAATCGACAGCAAAAGCCAGGCTTATTCCCAGTCCAACAACCATTCTTGTTTGTTTCCATCAGCTTACACTGGATTTCTCTTTACAAGATTTCAATGTGCATGTAGCACCAAAATGGTCGTCGAGAATGGTTGGTGTCGGTTGATCGACGATTGCAAGCACCGGATGAATGTTAACGAAAGGCTATCGTCAATGTATAGGCAAATCGCCATCGCGGCTGCGCTGGCAGTGTCAGTCGGACAGGCGATGGCCGATTGTAAAACCGCGGCGGGTAATCATTGGACACGGGGCGGTGTGGTCACGGTTTCGTGCTACCGTGGCCCATTCAAGAAAGTGATATGGGATCGTCCTAATGCGATATTTACGGATTCGTTGGTTGCAGTCGGCTATAGTGAGGCATATGCCCTAGACATCGGCAACCGAATTTGTCGCGATCCCGCTCTTGTCGACGACACTGTGGGGATGAAGTCTGCCATGGAAGCGATCATCGCCGCCACAGCGCAGTAAGGCAACATTCTTAGAACGTCGTAGCCACTCAGTCTCTGCGGCGCTTTATCGCAGCTTGCTTGCCGGTCAAGCTTCGATCATGGCAGCAATCCGGTCCGCTTATGGCACAAAAATCCAACCTTGGCGAAAAAGCCACAGAATTGTCTGCGGTCCTTTCTATTCATGCTGCATTTTGTCTGGAACTGCCTAGATTGTCATCTAAATGTCAACGGAAATCGCAACCCTGACCTTGTTCAAAGATCGGACTTGCCAGAACCGCGCCGCCAGACCAGAACTTGTGTATGGATCAAGAATCTGCCGTTCATCTTGTGAACTAAGGCCCCGTTGAGACCGTGAGTACCGTTGAATCCGAGAACCGTCCAGAAGGAGACCGCATTGGGCATCAGCGCCTTGACCCCCCCGACCCGTGCCGAAAATGTCGTGGAATACACGCTTGAATTTCCCGACAATCGGTTGTTGATTGACCTGTGTGGGATAAACGACCGCAACTTGACCCAGGTAGAACATCAGATCGGGGTTCATGTCATAAGGCGCGGCAACAGGCTCGCGGTGCTGGGCGACAAAAAGGCGCAGGAGCAGGCCGCGGCGGTGCTTCGGGGGCTTTACGCGCGGCTGGAAAGCGGGCGTGGTGTGACATCGGGTGATGTCGATGGGGCGCTGCGCCTTGGACGTCCGATGGCAGACAGCCTGCGCGATGGCGAACAGATCGAGATGTTCAAGGGTGGCCCGGTCGAGATCAGAACCCGCCGCCACCATGTCGAACCGCGGACCGAGGCGCAAAAGGCCTATGTTACCAACCTGTTCGGCCATGAACTGACCTTTGGCATCGGCCCCGCTGGCACCGGCAAGACCTATCTGGCGGTGGCGGTCGGCGTGACCATGTTCCTGTCTGGGGCGGTTGAAAAGATCATCCTGTCGCGCCCTGCGGTCGAGGCTGGCGAACGTCTTGGCTTCCTGCCCGGTGACATGAAAGAAAAAGTTGATCCTTACATGCAGCCGCTCTATGACGCGCTGAACGACTTCTTGCCGCCCAAACAGGTGGAAAAGATGCTGCAGGAAAAGCGGATCGAGATTGCGCCCTTGGCGTTCATGCGCGGGCGGACCTTGTCCAACGCCTTTGTGGTTCTGGACGAGGCGCAGAATGCGACGACCATGCAGATGAAGATGTTTCTGACCCGGTTGGGCGAGGGCAGCCGCATGGTGATCACCGGCGACCGCACCCAAGTCGATCTGCCGCGTGGCACCACTTCAGGTCTGGCCGAGGCCGAGCGTATCATCAGTGGCGTAAAGGGTGTCAGCTTCAACTACTTCACCTCCAAAGACGTTGTCCGCCACCCACTGGTCGGCCGCATCATCGAGGCCTATGAGGCAGATGAAGCCAAACCGGTCTAAACGCTGGTAGGGTGGGTTGTAACTCACCCTACGCGACACTGGACAGTGCAGTTACTTATTACTATTGATTTAAATCAACAGTTTGCGGAATACCCCTTGCGTTGAGGCGCGCCTCGGAACCCGTGTCATGGCATCAACTGTCCGCCGTTGACCTCGATCACCTGGCCGATGACATAGCCCGACATGGCGGCACTTGCGAGAAACAGGAAAGCCCCGACACAATCCTCGGCCACGCCGGCCCGACCCTGGGGGACCGAGGCAATCATGGCGTTCATCTGCGCTTGGGTTGAATAGCGTTCATGAAACGGCGTGTCGATCACGCCCGGTGCGACGGCGTTGACCCGTATGCCAAAGGGGATCAACTCTTTGGCCATTCCCCGCGTCAGGTTCGACACGAAAGCCTTGGACGAGCCATACAACCCCGCCCCTCCTCCCGCGCCATTGCGGGCGGCGATCGACGTTGTGTTGATGATGAACCCGCTGACCCCGCGCGCCGCCGACTTCAGATGCGGGATCGCGGATTGCGACGCGACCAGCACCGAGCGCGCGTTCAGATCCATGATCTCGTCGTAATCCACCTCGGTGGCCTGTTCATAGGCCACCCGCCGGACCATGCCGCCGGCATTGTTGATCAGCCCGTCCAGCCGCCCCAACACCGCTACGGCCTGATCCACCGCCGACCTGCAGCCGGCCCCAGTCGACATGTCGGCCCGGATCAGATGAACTTGGCCGCCCGCCGCTGCGATCTCGGACGCCAAGGCCTCGGCGGCAGCCATGCTGGCGTTGTAATGCAGGCCGACCCTGGCACCCTGTGCCGCAAACGCGCGGGCCAGTGCCGCGCCGATCCCCGTCGATGCGCCCGTGATCAGCACGGCCTTGCCGTCCAGATCAGCCAGTTTGATCGCCGTCATGCCATTCCTCCAACCGGTCACGCACCACCTTGACCGCGGCCGCGACAGCAGCGCGGACGGTCAGGACCGATGTGTCGAGTATCACTGCATCGGTCGCCGGTTTCAATGGGGCTGTGGCGCGTGCCATGTCGCGGCTGTCGCGCTCGATCACCTCCGCCAGCACCTGATCGCGGTCGCCGCCCAATTCCAGCCAGCGGCGATGGGCGCGGATCTGGGGCGATGCGGTGACAAACAGTTTGACCTCGGCTTCGGGGCAGATCACCGTCCCGATGTCGCGCCCGTCCAGCACCGCGCCGCCCGGTGTTTGGGCAAAGCGGCGCTGAAAGGCGACAAGCGCGGTGCGCACTTGGGCAATGGCCGCCACACGTGAGGCGGCCTGACCGGCGTCGAGGCTGCGCAGGTCATGGCCGACCAGATCTGCCTCGGTCAGCGTGAGGGCGGCGATGACAGGATCGCCGCCCTTGGCACCTACGGCCCGATACAAAAGCCCCGTGTCCAGATACGCGAACCCGAATTCCTGCGCCACAGCGCGCCCGATGGTGCCCTTGCCCGCCGCCGCAGGCCCGTCGATCGCCACCGTGAAGATCATGTGTCCCCCATCCGTTTTCCTGCTTGTCACTTAGTGCATGCATCAAGTCAAACCTGCTTGTTGTCTCTGGCAGACCAAGCCGCCTTGGCCGGCAGGCAGAATTCTGGCTTTGTGGTCACTGCGGCTGTGTAAAGCCGCTGTCCTTAAGTCTCGTGGATGTCGTAGGAATGTGACGACACATCGCTGCAGGGGGCATCATGAGTGGCGCAATGGGGTTTTTTCCCGATCCCGAACTGCGGGAACGCGGATTGAGGATCGGCTGCATCGGGGCCGGGATGATCATGGCGGACTGCCATCTGGCAGCCTATGCCGAGGCCGACTTTCCGGTCGCGGCAATTGCCAGCCGCACCTCGGCCAAGGCCAGGGCGGTGGCGGCCCGCTGGGGCATCCCGGTGGTGCATGACACGCCCGGGGCGCTGATCGCGGATCCCTCGGTCCAGATCCTGGACATCGCCTATCCGCCAGACCTGCAACCGGCACTGATCCGCGCGGCGCTGCAACAGCCGCATATCAAGGCCGTGCTGGCCCAAAAACCGCTGGCCTTGACCTTGGCCACGGCTTTGGCGCTGCGGGATCAGGCAGCGGCGGCGGGCAAGGTGATCAGCGTCAACCAGAACATGCGCTATGATCAGTCGATGCGGGTGCTGAAACAGATCATCGACCGCGGTGATCTGGGCGAGATTGTCTTTGCCCAGATCGACATGCATGCCATCCCGCATTGGCAGGGCTTTCTGGCCGGCTATGACAGGCTGACGCTGGCGAACATGGCGGTGCACCATCTGGATGTGCTGCGTTTCTTGTTCGGCGAAGCGGTCGAAATCACAACGCAGGTGCGCCGTGACCCGCGCACGACCTTTGCGCATTCCGATGGTATCACGGTTTCGACGCTGCGGTTTGAAAGCGGGGTGCTGGCGGTTAGTCTCGAGGATGTGTGGTCGGGCCCGCAGGCCGCTGACTATACCGATGACCAGCATATCGGCTGGCGGGTCGATGGAACCCTTGGTGTGGCAAAGGGGACGATCGGTTGGCCAAAGGGCGTGGCCTCGACACTGACCTATGCCTCGCAAATCGCAACTGGCGGGCAATGGGTCACCCCGACATGGGCCAGCAAGTGGTTTCCGCAGGCCTTCATCGGGGTGATGGAGCAATTGCAATATGCCGTGGCCAGTGGGACGGAACCGGCCTTGTCGGTGGCGGACAATGTGCGCACGATGGCCTTGGTCGAGGCGGCATATCTGTCGGCAGCACTGGGGCGGACGGTCAGGATGGACGAGACTGGTATTGGTCAGCCCGCACAAGCCCAGTCTTGACGGCAGGGCAACAGACAAGAGATGGTGGACTGCCTGCAAGAGGGGTGGGGATGGAACTGCATGGGGAAACGCTCACCGAGACAGAGCTTGCCAGACGCTCGGGCAGCCTGCACGCTTACGGGGGTGTGCGACTGATGGAACTGACCGATGGGCTGGAACGCGGCATAAGGATGCTGGAATTTCGCTGCGGCGCCGGACTGCGGTTTACGGTGCTGATCGACCGGGCGATGGACATTTGCGAGGTCGAGTACAAGGGCACTTCGGTGGGCTGGCATGGGCCCTCGGGCGTCCGCCACGCAGCTTTGCACGAATATGACAGCGAGGGCGGCTTTTCATGGGGGCGCAGTTTTTCGGGGTTTCTGGTAACCTGTGGCCTGGACCATATCGGCGGGCCAGAGGTGGTTTCTGCGGAAAACTACAATTATCCGGGGATAAAGACCATTACGCACGGCCTTCATGGTCGGATTTCTACAATACCCGCCAAGTTGACCGGCTATGGCGCAAGGTGGGAGGGGGAACGCTGCATCCTGTGGGCGACAGGTGAGGTCCGGCAGGCCGCCACCTTTGGTGAGAACCTGACGCTGTTCCGTCGTATCGAGGTGGATCTGGGTGGCCGCGAAATCCGCCTGACCGACCGCGTGATGAACACGGGCTTTTTGCCCAACCCGCATATGTTTTTCTATCACGTCAACATCGGCGCGCCCGTTCTGGCCGAAGGCGCGCGCTATCTTGCCCCGATCATTGATGTCGTCTGGGCGGCGCATGAACCCCGCTACCGTGAGCAAGGCGTAGGGTATCAGACCATGCCCGCTCCGCTGGATGGCTTTTCCGAGCAGGTCTGGCAGCATGAAACGGCGGGGCGCGACGAGGTGCCGGTGGCCTTGGTCAATGACCGCTTGGGATTGGGGGTCGAGGTGGTGACGCGCAAGGATCAACTGCCCTGTCTGTACGAATGGCAGCATTTTCAGGCCGGGGGCTACGCCTTTGGCATCGAACCTGCGACGCATCATGTTCTGGGCGACAACGCGGCCCGGGCGCGGGGCGAAATGATCTGGCTGGGCGCGCGGCAAAGCCGGTCCTATGACAGCCGGTTTCGCATTCTGGACGGTG
>JBAXXO010000137.1:0-8785 GCA_037127855.1 Alphaproteobacteria bacterium | reverse complement strand
CTGCTGGCCACCACACGCGGGATCACCCCCAATCCAGACGAGATTCGCGGATTGTGGGCTGCGCGGCCCAACCCTTCGATCACCGCGGGGTCCAACTCGTCGCTGGCGCGGTTAAGGTCCACATAGGCCCGCGGCACCAGGGCGCATAACAGCGGCGCTCCATACCATGGGGCGCGGGCGAACAGCCGGTCGACATAGGCATCTTCCGACGACCGCAGTTGCGCCGTATCAAGCTGGCTGGCCGCGAGAAACGCAGGCGGATAGTCCCGCCCCGAATGCGGCGAGGCAAAGACGACGCTGGTGTCCTGCTTTGCGGGCCTGATTAGGCGAAAGGCGGTGTCGGTCATATGCTCCTCTGGCCTGATAGCTATAGCGCGTAAATTGCGTTCCGAAAGCCCTTGATCACGGCCGCGCTTCTAATTATAGCAATCCGACCGACGCGGTACTGCCCGCGTCCTTTTATTTGGGGCGGCGTGTCGGGCCCAAATGCGTGACAGGGCGGTAAGGCACAGGTTCGTGGGCGGTTAGCTCAGCGGTAGAGCACTACGTTGACATCGTAGTGGCCACTGGTTCGATCCCAGTACCGCCCACCATTCGTCGCCCCGAAGGGGGTATAGTGCAAAAGGTGCGAAGACGCACCGCGAACAGGCGCGAATGCTCATTCGCGCTAGGAGACAGCCATGAAGGTTGCAAACTCGCTCCGCTCGCTGAAGACGCGTCATCGCGATTGCCAGATCGTGCGCCGTAAAGGCCGCGTCTATGTGATCAACAAGACGCAAAAGCGCTACAAGGCCCGCCAGGGTTGAGCCTGGCAGCGTCAGGCCGCGTGCAGCAGGGATGATGGGCCGCCAAAGGGGAACCGCTGGCGGCTTTGTCATGTCTGGACCAAGGAAACCCCATGCATCCTAACCCCGCCTTTCGCAAGACTGACACCGCCCGCAACCTCGACTTTGCCCGCATGCGGGGCTTTGGGGTGTTGTGCGTGAATGGTGCCGATGGGCCCGTGCTGGCGCATGTGCCCTTTGTCATGGCGGCGGATGGGGAATTCCTGGACCTGCATCTGGCACGGTCCAATCTGGTGATTGCCGCTGGCCTGCCGACGGCGGCGGTTATGGCGGTCAGCGGACCCGACCATTACATCTCGCCCGACTGGTACGGCATCGCCGATCAGGTGCCGACATGGAACTACATTGCCGTCCACCTGCGCGGCGTCCTGAGCCCGATGCCACCCGAAACTCTGGAACCGCATCTGGATCAGGTGTCAGCGCTGCATGAGGCCGGTCTGGCCCCCAAACCCGCCTGGACCTCGGCCAAGATGACCGACGGCGTTATGGCGCGGATGATGCGGATGATCCTGCCTTTCCGGCTGACGATTGCCTCGGTCGATGGGACCTGGAAGCTGAACCAGAACAAGCCCTTGTCGGCGCGTCAGGGCGTGATTGCGGCCTTGAGCGCGGACAGCGGCATCGCGCGGGCGATGAAAGACCTGCCCGAACCCTGACGCACCGCGCCAGTCCGGCGGGCCCTTGAAGGACGGACTTGCATAATCCTTGCTGCGACCTGATCGCCCTTGACAGGGATGTCACGGGCGGCACAGCTATGCGGAAAAACGCGAAAGGATTGCGCATGCGACTGTACCATTCCCCCACGACACCCTTTGGCCGCAAGGTGATGGTGCTGCTGCTCGAATCGGGTCTGGCGGACCGGGTCGAAGTTGTGACCGCCGCCGGAACGCCCGTCGCACCCGGTACGATTCCGGTGGATCAGAACCCTTTGGGCAAAATCCCGGTTCTGGTGCGCGATGACGGAATGGCGCTTTACGACAGTCGGGTGATCTGCCGCTATCTGGATGATCTGGCCGGGGCGCGGCTTTACGGCACAGGCGATAACTTGTGGCAAACCCTGACGCTTGAGGCAACGGCGGACGGTATCCTCGATGCCGCCCTCTTGATGGTCTACGAAGAGCGCGTCCGCCCCGAGGACAGGCGTTTCCCTGACTGGGTCGAGGGGCAATGGGCCAAAGTTACCCGTACCCTTGACATGCTGGAACACCGCCAGATGCAGGGCATGGACATGGGGCAACTCGCCTTGGCCTGTGCTCTGGCCTATCTCGATTTCCGACACGATGCACGCAACTGGCGGCAGGGTCGGCTCCGCTTGGCCACGTGGGAGGCTGGAATGGCTGCACGTTCATCCATGCAGGCAACCCAGCCACCGTTGTAAATCAGCGCAATTGCCGGAGTATCGTTGTTTTGGCATGGTCTGCGGTACTTTGTCCGCTGGACTTTCCCCCGGATCCTTGGCTAAACCCACGCGCAAGGCTGCGTTAACCTGCGGCCACTATTTTATGCTACACTGTACGATCTGCGTCCACCGGAAGGGAGAAGTCCAAATGTCCCATATTGAAGAACCCTCGGGAAATCGCCGTGATTTCCTGTATTATGCGGCCGCCGGTGTGGGTGTCGTGGCAACCGGCGCTGCCGTCTGGCCACTGGTGAACCAGATGAACCCTTCAGCCGACGTCAAGGCCCTCGCCTCGATCGAGGTGGATGTCAGCGGTGTCGTCGAAGGCAGTCAGTTGACCGTGAAATGGCGCGGCAAGCCGGTCTTCATCCGCTACCGCACCGCCGACGAAATCAAGCAGGGCCAGGATGTGGCCATGGCCGATCTGGTCGACAAAAATGCCGAGAATGAAAACCTGCCCGCAGGCACCGAGGCGACCGACGCCAACCGCGCGCTCGACAAGGACGGCAAATGGCTGGTCATGATCGGTGTATGCACGCATCTGGGTTGCGTGCCGCTGGGCGATGGCGCGGGCGAATTCAACGGCTGGTTTTGCCCCTGCCACGGCTCGCAATACGACACCGCCGGCCGCATCCGCAAAGGCCCCGCGCCCCGCAATCTGCCGGTTCCGGTTGCCTCTTTCACCAATGAAACAACGATCAAGCTCGGGTAAGGAGCACCAAGATGTCCGGTATTCCGCATGACCACTATGAACCCAAGCCGGGCTTTCAGTCCTGGCTTCACAGGCGCCTGCCTATTGTCGGCTTGATGTCTGACACGCTATTGATCCCGACACCCAAGAACCTGAACTGGATGTGGATCTGGGGCATTGTCCTGACCTTTTGTCTGGTGATGCAGATCGTGACCGGCATTGTGCTGGCCATGCATTATACCCCCAACGTCAACTTGGCCTTCGGCTCGGTCGAGCACATCATGCGTGACGTCAATGGCGGCGTCATGCTGCGCTACATCCACGCCAATGGCGCGTCTCTGTTCTTTTTTGCCGTGTATTGCCACATCTTCCGCGGCCTGTACTACGGCAGTTACAAAGCCCCGCGTGAGGTGACTTGGATCATCGGCATGATCATCTATTTCCTGATGATCGCCACGGCCTTCATGGGCTACGTTCTGCCCTGGGGCCAGATGTCGTTCTGGGGGGCCACTGTGATCACCGGCCTGTTCGGCGCCATCCCGGGGGTTGGCACCGCTCTGCAGGAATGGCTTCTGGGCGGCTTTGCGGTCGACAACGCCACGCTGAACCGCTTCTTCAGCTTGCATTACCTGCTGCCCTTCGTCATCGCAGGTCTTGTCGGCGTGCACATCTGGGCCTTTCACACGACCGGAAACAACAACCCGACCGGGGTTGAAGTGCGCCGCACCTCGAAAGAAGACGCCGCGAAGGACACGCTGCCCTTCTGGCCCTACTTCGTGATCAAGGACTTGTTCGCGCTGTCGGTCATCCTGATGCTGTTCTTTGCGGTTGTGGGCTTCATGCCCAATTATCTGGGCGACCCCGACAACTATATCCAAGCCAACCCGCTGGCGACGCCGGCCCATATTGTGCCCGAATGGTACCTGCTGCCGTTCTACGCCATCCTGCGGACCTTTGATAACACAGTATGGGCGGTTCAACTGGTGCAGTTCCTTACCTTTGGCATCGTCGACAGCAAATTGTTCGGCGTGCTGGCGATGGTCGGGGCCATTCTGGTCATGGCCCTTGCGCCATGGCTCGACACCTCGTCGGTACGCTCGGGCCGCTATCGCCCGATGTTCAAATGGTGGTTTGCCATTCTGGTCGTCGACTTTGTCGTTCTGATGTGGGTTGGCAGTCAGGTGCCCAGTGTCTTGACCGGCTGGATTGGGTTGGTTGCATCGACCTATTGGTTCGCCTATTTCCTGGTCGTTCTGCCGCTGCTGGGCATTCTGGAAAAACCGCTGCTGCAACCCGCGACGATCGAACAAGACTTCGCCTCCCACTACGCCAACCCGGCCGAGTGACAGAAAGGAACTGACCGAGATGTTTCGCAAAATCGCAATCAGCGCCGTGTCTGCACTGACCCTGTTCACCGGTGCTGCCTGGGCTTCCGAAGGGGGCGAGACGATTGACGTGCCCTTCAGCTTTCAGGGTCCTTTCGGTTCGTTCGACCGGCAGCAACTGCAACGCGGCCTGCAAGTCTACACCGAGGTTTGCTCGGCCTGTCACGGGCTGAAATTTCTGCGGATCGGCGCACTTGGTGAAGAGGGTGGGCCGATGCTTCCCGAAGAGCAGGTCAAGGCCTATGCCAAGAACCTGACCGTCATCGACAAGGAAACCGGTGAAGAGCGTACGGCAACCCCGGCGGACCTTTTCCCGGCCAATCTTCTGGCGGGGGCACCCGACCTGTCGGTGATGGCCAAGGCGCGCAAGGGCTTTTCGGGCCCCTATGGCCTGGGCACCAACCAGTTCTTCAAGGGCATGGGCGGGCCAGAACATATCTACTCGATCCTCGTCGGCTTTACGGGTGAAGAAAAAGAACAGGCCGGTGTGACCCTTTATGGCAACAAGGCGTTTCCGGGCGGCTACATGGCCATGTCAAACCTTGCGCTGTCGGCAGATCAGGTCACCTATGCTGATGGGACTGAGGGCTCGCTCGAAAACTATGCCGAGGATGTGTCGGCCTTTCTGATGTGGGCGGCCGAGCCAAAGATGATGGTGCGCAAGCAAAGCGGGTTCAAGGCCGTGATCCTGCTCGGCCTGCTGTCGGTGATGCTTTACCTGGCCAACAAGCGGTTGTGGGCAGGCGTCAAAGGCAAGAAACCGGCCTGATCCGATCTGTTATGGCCCGACACGTCAAACCCCGCCATGAAAGGCGGGGTTTTTCATTATGACTTTGGCTTTATTCGCCTTGGGTTGCAGGATTTCTTATGATTTCATTCAAAAGCCTGCGATCTTGGTCTGCCGATGACGCGCCGTTCGCGCGCGTCTGATCGCGATGACCTGTCCCACCCGCGCCCGGTCGACATGATCGATCGGCGCCATGAGCGGGGCAAGTTGACTGCGGGGGAGGGCAGATGACAAGATTACTCCATCTGCAGCACACATATCGGCTTTCGGACGAAGCCACCGCGGCCCGCTGAGTCGATAATCCACAGTGCCAGCACGTCACCGACGCGCGCTTCATTCAGCACAGCCCTTCCATCGATCCGTCCTGGCTTACACGCTGGCGCAAGCGGGTTGGAGAGGAGGGTGTGGGGAGGGGGTTTGAGGGGCTGCAACCCGCAGCACAACATCAAGCACAGGCAATCCGCTCAAACCCTCTGCTTGATCTGCGCCACTAGACTTTATCCGTCTATCAATGACTTCGGTCCCATGTGATCCTCGCTTGTTCAGGCTGACACGGTCCCAATCCTGACAAGGCCTCACAGCGTTCCGCAGCAAAACCAACGCTGACCAATCCTTGTCAGCGCTGCACCCGCGGCTGCACGCCACTCTTTCGTGCCCCCCCCATGACCGTTCCAGCGACCAGCAAGGCCTGCCATCCCGCCCCCAAAGGCTGTGTCAATAATGACCTGCATTGACTGTCCCTTTGCGTACATCCCGCGCCACGGATGCGATGTCGCATGGCTGTCTGAGCCTGCACCTGGAACGCAACGCCAATTCGGCGAAAGGGGCGCCCCGATTCCGGCTCTGATGCAACATTGATCCCGCCGACGCCGCATCGCGCCCTACCCCGTTGCCCATCCACCAATCCCATTCCTTGTCCCTTTCTTCTGGGTCCAGATGTCCTAACCACACGCTCCGTTCCCGCCACATCCCTTCATTGCATTTCACCCCCGTCCGGACTATCTGTCGCCCAAGCACCAGCAACCCGGAAGGCCTGCCCGATGAACTGGATCTCCAACTACGTCCGACCCACGATCAACTCGCTGTTTTCCCGGCGCGAGGTGCCCGACAACCTGTGGTCCAAATGCCCCGAATGCGGCACCATGCTGTTTCACCGCGAACTGAAAGACAATCTTAACGTCTGCACCAACTGCGACCATCACCTGGCCATTTCGCCCCGTGACCGCTTTGCCAAACTGTTCGACGGCGGTATCTTCACCGAGGTCAAGGTCCCCGACGCCGCCCCCGATCCGCTGCATTTCCGCGACCAAAAGAAATACCCCGACCGCCTGAAAGCCGCCCAAAAGGCGACGGGCGAGAAAGAGGCGATGCTGGTCGCACTTGGCGAAATTCACCGCACCCCCATCGTCGCTGTCGGTCAGGATTTCAGCTTCATGGCCGGTTCGATGGGCATGTATGTCGGCAACGCCCTGATCGCCGCCGCCCAGACTGCGGTGAAACTCAAACGCCCGCTGATCATATTCTCCGCCGCAGGCGGTGCCCGCATGCAAGAGGGCATCCTGTCCCTCATGCAGATGCCCCGCACCACCGTCGCTGTTCAGATGGTGAAAGAGGCGAAACTGCCCTATATCGTCGTTCTGACCCATCCCACAACCGGCGGCGTTACAGCCAGCTACGCCATGCTGGGTGATGTCCAGATTGCCGAGCCGAACGCGCTGATCTGCTTTGCCGGCCCACGCGTCATCGAACAAACCATCCGCGAAAAACTGCCCGAGGGCTTTCAGCGCGCCGAATACCTGCTCGATCATGGCATGCTTGACCGCGTCACCCATCGCAAAGCGCTCAAGGATGAGTTGGTGACGATCGTGCGCATGCTGACCAACCAACCTACGGCGATCAAGGCCGACCTGCCCGCTCCGGCGGCGCTGTACGACCCCGACAAAGCCCCCAATCCCGCAATAGGCTTTGGCCAATGACGCTGTTGCCAACCGGCTCTGACGCGATCCTCGAGCGCATGATGACCCTGCACCCCAAGGTCATCGACCTGACGCTGGACCGTGTTCACCGCCTTCTGGCCGCCTTGGGCAACCCGGAACGCCAGTTGCCCCCGGTGGTCCATATCGCCGGGACAAATGGCAAAGGCTCTACTCTGGCCATGCTACGCGCCGGCATCGAGTCCACGGGTGCCCTGGTCCACGCCTATACTTCACCCCACCTCGTTCGCTTTCGCGAACGCATCCGCCTCGCAGGCGTGCTGATCACCGAACCCGCACTTACCGCGCTGCTGGATGAATGCGTCACCGCCAACGGCCCCGATCAGATCACTTTTTTTGAAATCACCACCTGCGCCGCCTTCCTCGCCTTCGCCCGTACGCACGCCGATTGGGCCCTGCTTGAGGTTGGGCTGGGCGGCCGTCTCGATGCCACCAACGTTATCACCCCACGCCTCAGCATCATCACGCCGGTCTCCCTCGATCATCAGTCGTTTCTCGGCGAAACCGTGGCGGAAATCGCATTCGAAAAGGCCGGCATCATCAAACGCGGCGTGCCTTTGGTGGTCGGCCCGCAAACCGAGGCGGGGCTGGCCGTGATCGAACATCAGGCCGCCCGCATGGGCGCCCCCCTTCTCGCCTTTGGTCAGCACTGGCATGTGGCAGAACAGCATGGCCGCATGGTTTTTCAGGATGAAAACGGTCTGCTTGACCTGCCCTTGCCCAATTTGCCCGGCCCGCATCAGATCCAGAATGCCGGCGCTGCCATCGCCGGCCTGCGCCATCTGGGATTTGACGCCGCCGCCTGTGATGCCGCCGTCACCCGGGCAGAATGGCCCGCGCGCATGCAGCGCCTGCGTCAGGGCCCGCTCGTGACGCTTGCCCCGCACATCGAGTTGTGGCTCGACGGCGGCCACAACCCCGCAGGCGGCCTCGCCATCGCCGCGACCCTGCGCCGTATGCCCGCCCGTGCCACCCACTTGATCTGCGGCATGTTGAACACCAAGGATGTGCGCGGTTACATGGAACCTCTGGCGCAGGTCGCCGATAGCCTGCATGCGGTGTCCATTCCGGGCGAAAAGAACACCCTCCCGTCTCAGGTCACCTGCGACGCGGCACTGTCCGCAGGCATCGCGGCGACCACCGCGCCCTCAGTCGCCGACGCCCTGACCGACATCGCCGCAAAAGACCCGAACGCCCGCGTCCTGATCTGTGGCTCGCTCTACCTCGCGGGCTCTGTCCTGAGCGAAAACGGCTGATGATCGTACAGGATGGTATTGGGCTCAGAACCCATTGATCCACTTGCTTTGGTCGATTTTCACGGGTTCACTCTTTGTAAAGCGGGGGTGTCAAAAGACTGATCTCTTCTTGCTGACGCAACGTGTCTCAACGCTCACCGCATCGCATCCAGCGTGCGGAAAAAAAGGGGCCGCTCTCGGTTGAACGGGCTGACAAAGGGGGGGGGGCCGAACTCGAAGCTCGACGTCGTTTGCGACAGTCTTGGGTGGCCTGTTCAGGTGTTTCTGAACGCGGGTCAGACCAGCGACGACACCGGCGCTGTTGTTGGTGATGCCGCAGGCAAAGGTCTTGCTGACCGATCGGGGCCATGATGCCGACTGGTTGCGTAACACATTGATTGACATGGGCATAACCCGATGCACCCCCTCCAATAAAAACCGCAAACTGC
>JBAXXO010000136.1:0-8970 GCA_037127855.1 Alphaproteobacteria bacterium | reverse complement strand
GGTCCACCTGACGCCGCTCTTTGATGCCGACGGCAGCCGAATGCGCGGCTAGCATCCATCAGCGGTCAGCGACCTTTGCCCGCTTGCGCCCCGAATTGCCGGACGAGCGGGTTTTGAACGGATTTGTGTCTGGCAACAAAGGCAATGTCGCAGTCCTATCACGCTGGCAAAGTACGAGGCGCTTTCACTTTGGCCCAAAGATCATACCATGATCGCGATGTCGGGGGGCAGACAGGCCACGGCGGATGTTTCACAGATCGAGTGCAGGCCCATGCCATGCTGACAATTCTGATCCCCGCTGCCGGCAGTGCCACCCGAATGCGCGGCGGTGACAAATTGCTGGAACTGGCGCATGGCCAGCCCATGCTGCGCCATCAGGCCAGTCTTGCGCTGCAGATCACGCCCCATGTCCTGATCACCCTGCGCGACCCCGACCCGGCGCGTCAGGCCGTGCTGCAGGATCTTGCCGTCACGCTGATCCCGATCGCAGACGCGGCCACCGGCATGTCCGCCTCGTTGCGGCAGGCCAGCCAAATACGGACGGCCCTGATGATCCTGCCCGCCGACATGCCCGACCTGACCCTGGCCGATCTCGTGGCCCTGACAGCCGCGCAGGCACAAGCCCCCGACACGATCCTGCGCGCTGCCAGTGCCGACGGCGCGCCCGGTCACCCGGTGATCCTGCCCGCTGCTCTTGTTCCCAAGTTGGTTGACCTGCAGGGCGACGAAGGTGCCCGCAGCCTGCTGCGCAAGCACGAAGTTCGGCTGCTGCCCCTGCCCGGCCTGCATGCCATCACCGACCTCGACACCCCCGAAGATTGGCTGGCATGGCGCCATGGCGTGCAGACCTGACCCGTCATCCTTGTACCCAAGCCCTGCAACGGCGCCGCACCCCGTGCAATCCGCGCTAGCCTGCCTCCAGTAACAGCGCGGTGCCGATGCCGCCCGCAGATGCGATCGCAGCCATGCCATGACCGGCCCATAGGTCGTGAAACAACCGCACCGCCAGCACCGCCCCCGAGGCACCGATCGGATGCCCGCGCGCCAGTGCCCCGCCGCCGCCATTGACCACAGATGGGTCCAGACCCACGGCCTGAACACAGGCGATGGCCTGCGCGGCATAGGCCTCCATCACTTCGGCCAACTTAAGGTCCAAGGCGGTCAGCCCGGCCCGGCTTAGCACCTCGCGCAGCGCCACAACGGGGGCCAACCCGGGTTCTTGCGGCAGGCCGCCCCGGGTTGCGCCGCCCGCGATGCGGCAAAGGCGGGGCGCATCCCCGGCGCGCAAGGCGCGGGTCACCACCACAAAGGCCGCCGCATCCGCTGCCACCGCCGCATTTGCGGTCGTGATGCTGCCCACCAGGCTTCGGGCCCGCGCGGCAGTCCGCGTCGTCAAGACGCGGGCAAAGGGGTCACGGTCAACGCCCGCGACTGTCACGATTTCCGACTGGCACACAGCCTGCAACGCCTTGAAGTGGCTGGCAATTGCCCAAGCATCCTGCGCGTCGCGTGTGATGCCCAGCCGCGCGGCCAATGCGTCCGCCGCCACATGCATGTCCGGGTCACGGTCGGCCCAGGGTGTAAAGGCAGGCCGCTCATAGGCCACGGGCTCGCCGCCTGCGGGATCGGTGCGCAGGCGCAACGGACGACGGCTATAACTTTCCACCCCCCCGGCCACCACCACCTCGGCGGCACCGCTTTCGATCATGGCCCGCGCCAGCAGCACGGCATCCAGGCCCCCGGCACATTGCCGGTCCGTGGTCAGCCCGGCCACATGGTCCGGCAACCCTGCCGCAAGGGCGATCAACCGTGCCACATTTCCGCCAGAACCCAAGGCGTTGGACACAATGATCTCATCCACGCGCGCCGCAGGAATCCCGGCATCGGCCAGACAGGCCAGAACCACCGGCACGCCCAGCTCGACCAAAGACAGCTTGGCAAAGGCCCCACCACGTGGCACGACAGCGGTCCGGCGTGCAGCGACGATCACCGCACTCATCCCGCCACCAGTGCCGCCAAACGGCACAAATCGGTCTTGCCCGAGGGCAGATCAGGCCAATTCGCAAGCCATATCAGCTGCCTCGGCGCAAGCAACACGCCAAGACGCGCCCGTAAAGCCCGGTGCAACACCGCCTCCATCGCCGCGTCGCCCTGCAAGACCGCCACCAGATGCGCCCCGCGCCTGACATCGGCCACCGGCAACACCGCCGCCCGTCGGACACCTACAAAACCCTGCAAGAACTGCTCGATCTCTTCGGGGAAGACATTGTGATCCGCCACCGTCACCATCCGCCCCGCGCGTCCGGCCAGATACAGATGGCCCTGTGCCAGCCGCCCCATCTCCCCCACCGACAAGAACCCCTCGCGCCACCGCGCTGACCCCGTATCCGCGCTGGCGTAACACGCGAACAGATAGGGGCTTTTCACCCAAATCTCGCCAACCTCGCCCGGCAAGGCATCGACCACGATCTCGACCCCCGGATAGGCCGCGCCGACACTGTCCACCGGGCTTCCCGGCCCTGCCAGCGTGATGAAACTCGCCTCCGCCGCCCCATAGAACTCATGCACAACCGCACCAGGTGCCCGAACGGCAAGCGCCGTCCGCAAGGCGGCGTCCAGCTTGGCACCCCCGATCACCACATGGCGCAGCATGGGCCAGTCCACCCCAGCCTCCACCAATCCGCGCATCTGTGACGGTGTCGCATAGACCAGATCGACCTGCCGCAAGGCCACAGCCTGTCGGTCTGGCCGCAGGCCATCCAGCAGGTGCAACTCGGCCCCCAGATGCACCGCCTCCATCCCGCCATACAGCGCCAGCGATTGCGTCAACCGGCCCAAGACAGCCACCCGCAGCCCCGGACCTATGCCGAACAACTGCGCATTCACGGCAAAACTGCGGGTCCACGACTGGGCGCTGCGCCTGATCCGGCGCGGCACGCCCGACGAGCCCGAGGTCAATGTCTCAAACGCACCCACAGGCGCAGGTCCCTCGCCCCCGATCCGGAACGCCCCCGCCGAAAACGCCTGCGCCAAGGCACGCCCCGCCGGGCGTTCGTCGATCAGCGCAGGACCCGCATCAACGGGTCCGAACTGCATCCCAGCCCCGTCAAAGACCCGCGCCTGGCCATGCCAGCGAAACATTCACCTGCTCACCAGCAAGGTCTTTACCCGGCGCAGCGCCAGATCATAGCCCTGCGTCCCACAGCCCACGATCACCCCGTCAGCCCGCTCCGAGATGTAGGAATGATGCCGGAATGCCTCGCGCTTGTGGATATTGCTGATATGGACCTCGAACACCGGCCCGTCAAAGGCGTTCAGCGCGTCCAGAATGGCGATCGAGCTATGGCTATAGGCCCCAGCATTGATGATCACCGCCACCCCCTGCCCCCTTGCCTCGTGAATCCACTCGACGATCTGTCCTTCATGGTTGGATTGCAGACAGCGCACCGTCAAACCCAGTTCTTCGGCCAGTTCGGCACAGGCCAGCGACACATCCGCCAGCGATTCACGGCCATAAATCTCGGGCTGGCGCTGACCCAAAAGATTCAAGTTGGGGCCGTTAAGCACGTAGACGGGTTTGGTCATGACAGGGGTCCTTGATAGGGATGCAGTTCAACCTAATTCAGGCGGTTTAAGAAAGGAAACAAAACCACGGGTCTGTTCCATGTCAAAGCATCGGTTTTTTGGACAAACGACCTGAATACCTTTGGTGGGTGCCCCCCAAACCGTGGCAGGTCCGTGACTTTTGTCTGCGCAGTATCTGCCATCCGGCAGGGCCGTTCAGCCCACCGGGATCGTGCCCCATTGTGCGTTTCAGCGTCGGGTATTCACCGTGATCCCGGATTGGTTCGGATTTGTCATCCGACGGTTTCCCCCTGTGCAGGCCCCATGTCCGTCAAGCGGCACTCGGCGGCGATATTGGTCGGCGACCTGCGATGCATATCTGTCGCACAATGTATCCTTTGGTGCCGCATACGATCTGCCACCGTGTTTTGCCCTGGGCCACGCGTCTTGACCTATAGGTTTTGGTGTCTTCTTGGTCATACGTGCAAACGTCTGGTTTTCAGTCCGGTGTTTGGCTGGACGCCCTGTGCCGCATCCATATCTCGACCAGCAGCATGGTCATCGTCGCCGCAAGCGGGCCTAGGATGAATCCCGGCGCGCCAAACAGCAACAGGCCGCCGACAATCGCAATGAATGCGGGAATGCTGTGCAAACGCAGCGTGTTGCCGACAAGGATCGGCCGCAGGATGTTGTCAATGCTGCCAACCACAATCGCGCCCCAGCCGGCAAGGATCAGGGCGCGCACCCAACTGCCATCCAGAAAAAGCAGGATCGCCGCAGGAATCCAGACGATAAACGCGCCCAAGACCGGCACGATGGACAAAAGACCCATCACCAACCCCCAAAGCAAAGGCGTGGGAAGACCCAGCATCCAGAACATCAAACCACCCAAGCTGCCCTGAACTGCGGCGACGGCAAGGGTTCCGTACACCGTCGCATGAACGGTTTCGGCAACCCGGTGCAGCACCTGTTCGGTCTCGGACGGTGTCAGTGGCAACCATGACGTGATCATGCTCTGGGCCGCCAGCCGGTCGCGCAGAAAGTAGAACAGCAGATAGAAGGTGATGCACACCTCAACCACCTGAAGCATCGACCCTTTCAGCAGGATCGCCCCGATATTGCTGAACCATGTCGCAAGCGATGCCATCATTGAGGGCAAGTCGAACTGGCGGACAATCCAGTTTCCCAAGGGTGCGAGGGCAGGCTGGCTGTCCACAACGGCCTGAAGCTCGCCATTCTCGACACGGGCCTGCAATGACTGGATGCCAGACGCAGCTTCCGTGACCAGGCGTTCGGCCACGAATACAGCCGGAAAGACCACGACGACGATGACAATGACAGTGGACAGCAGGGCCGCGATGTTGGGATGCCCGACGATCCTTTCGATCCAGATATGCAGCGGCGAAAACAGGATCGCCAAGGTCACTGCCCAAGTGATTGCCCCCAGGAACGGCCAGGCGATAAGCCCACACAGCAGGACGCCGGCCAGTGCGGCAACAGCCAGCGCCAGGCGTTTAAGGCGGTTGCTGTCTGGTAACTCGGCTTTTTGTTTCATCTGCCTACCGCACAATCAGATCCAGAATTAACAACCCGGTGCTTGATACCAACCCTGCAACAGGCACCCAGGTGGGACAGACAAACACACAAGCAGGGGCCGCTGCCTCTCGCGACTTGATGCGGATCAGCGTTATGTTGATGATCGCAAAGACCGCAAGGGTAAAACGGGCGGTCAGATCGGCAAGCCCCGCCAATGGGACGCCAAGCGCCAGCAGCAAAATGGCACTCATGGCCAGTGCTGTGGCCAGCAACGGTGCGCCGGTTCGGGGGTACAGATAGGCCAGCGCCTCGGGCAGATTGCCTTGCTTTGCCAGCCCATAAAGAACCCGTGAGATCATGATGATATGGACAATGATGCCGTTCAGCGTGGCCACGACGGCGATCAGGCTCATCGTCCTCAGCGGCATGCCTGTCAAACGCTGGAACACCAGCGCCAAGGGGGCGCTGGATGTGGCAAGCTCTTCGGGCGGCACGGCAACGACTGCCACCCAGACGACCAGCGCATAAACCAGCGCGGTCAATCCCAATGTCAAGAACAGCGCCCACGGCAATGTGTGCGATGGGGTCTTCATCTCTTCGGCGACATTGACCAGATGCTCGAACCCGATGAAGGCAAACACCGCGATCAGCGTCGTTCCAGACAGCCCGACCCATGCGCCGATGTCGCCCGAGACGGGCCAAATCTCGGGCAGACGGGTCACCACACCGCTGCCTGCTCCGATGCCCGCGATGATGATCAGCACCAGCCCGCCAAGCTCAACCAAGGTCATGATGCCCGCAAGGGTGACGGATTGCACGGTGGACAGACAGGCCACCAGCCCCATCGACAGCACGACAAGCGTGATGATCCAGCGGGCTGGCAGATCCACAAACACGCCAAGATAGCCCGCGCTGCCAACGCTGATCGTGGCGGCCGAGATGGTTGCGGTCAGGACAACGAGCAACCCCATCGTCAGACTCAACCACGGCCGGTTGAACGCCTTGTCAACATAAGCCGCCTCGCTGGCGCTGACGGGCATGCGCGTGCCAAGTTCGGCGAAAGACGCGGCACTGAACGACATGACCAAGGCCGCCAGCACAAAGGCCAACGGCGCATGCATGCCGCTGCGCCCCGCAGCGATCCCGACCAGCACATAGATGCCCGCGCCTATCGTCACGCCAAGCCCATAAAGCACGGCCAGCCAAAGCGTCAGCGAACGCTCAAGCTGTTGTGGTGATGCGGGGTCTGACACGTTCGCCTTCCTGACCGGTCCTGCGCCAAGCTTGACGCCTCAGCACATGGTCCAAGTTGATGCAGGTTACCGCCCATCACGCGCAGTGCGAACACTTGCAACAGGTCCGACCAAACCCGCAAAGGGCAAATGATCCACATCAATGCAAATACCCCATCCGCAGTCTATGCATTGATCCTGGACAAAGGGCACGGCGAAATTCATGCAAAATCTTCTGCTCCAGGACCCTCATTTTCTGAATCTGTTCAGTGCGGTTGCCATTGGCGCGCTGATCGGCGCGGAACGAGAGCGGCGCAAGGGTGAAGGCCCGGCGCGATCCCCGGCAGGCATTCGGACGTTTACGATCACATCGATTTCCGGTGCCGTGGCGTTTGGACTGGGTGGCGTTCTTCTGCTTGCCGTCCTGACGGCTTGCATTGCCGCGATCGTTGCCGTGTCCTACTGGCGCAGTCAGGATCAGGATCCGGGCCTGACCACCGAGATCGTTCTCGTCCTGACGGCCCTGCTGGGCGGCCTGTGCATGCAAGCACCTCAGACCGCCGGCGCAATTGCCGTCGCAGTGACGGTGCTGTTGTATATGAAGGCGTGGCTGCACAACCTTGTCATCACCGTGATTTCAAAAGACGAACTGGATGACGCGCTGATCTTTGCAGCGACGACGCTTGTCGTTCTGCCTTTGGTGCCGAACCGCCAGATGGGGCCGCACTTGGCACTCAATCCGCATGCTATCTGGATCGTGATTGTGCTGGTCGTGGCCATCAGTGCGGCGGGCTATGTCGCGGTACGCCTGTTCGGCGCGCGGTTCGGCTTGCCGCTCGCGGGGGCCATTTCAGGCTTCATCTCAAGCACGGCGACGATAGGTGCGATGGGGTCGCGGGCCAGAAAATCCAAAGACCTGCTGGCGGCCTGTGTCGCAGGGGCGGCATTATCAACCATTGCCACGATTGCCCAGATGGCGCTGGTCGTTGGCGCCACCAGCATGCCCACCCTGTTCAGTTTGGCGGGGCCCCTGCTGCTGGCAGGGGGCATCGCGGTGGCTTACGGGGCCGCCTTTACGCTTGGGGCTGCGCGCAATTCGGGCAGTGATGCGGTCCGATCGGGCGGCGTGTTCAGCCTGAAGACTGCACTTGCCTTCGGCACAATCCTTGCCGTCATCGTGGTCATGGCGGCCGATCTGCAAGCGCAGTTCGGCAGCGCGGGCGTCCTGCTCGCGGCCATGCTTGCCGGACTGGTGGATACCCATGCGGCGGCCATATCGGTGGCGACGCTGGTGGCATCAGGCAAGATCACCCCGCAAGAGGCCGTTGTTCCGATCCTGTCGGCCCTGACATCCAATACGCTGTCCAAGATCATCATGTCCGCAACCAGCGGTGGCTGGCCCTTCGCCCTGCGGGTCGTGCCGGGTCTGATCCTTGTTGCCGTTGCGGCCTGGGTTGGCACGCTGTCTGGTCTGCCTTGGAACTGATCCGGCGCGCGTAAAGACCGCGCCGAGTGCGTCTGATCTTGACTGCCCTGTTCTGCAAATGGCGATCTTCTTGCGACAGCGGATGCCTGCTGTGCAGGACCAACCTGCCGTTGACACGGACCACCACGCATGCCCTTGTGATTTGGACAAGGCTCGCCTTGTCGCGCTTCTTGGGGGGTACACAGAATGAAGCTTCACCAAGTTACCGAGAAACTTGACGTGAACGATGCGGACCTTTCGGGTTCGCAGTTCAACGATGCAAATCTTTCCGGCTCAACATTCAAGCGGATCAACTTTGCTGGTGCGCGCTTTGACGGCAGCAAAATGACAGGCTGGCATGTCAACGATGTGAACCTGTCCGGCGCGGCGCTGACGAACTGCCGTCTGACAGGGGTGACGACGGATGGTGTCGCCTTGGAAGCGATGATCGCCCTCTATCGGCGTTCGGCAGCACAATCCTGGCGTGGATTGCGTTCAATCCGGTTCAGACTGAACGCAACACAGCCTAGTCGGGCTTCAGCATACGCAGCAGCAGACCGTCCTTGCGCCAGAACTGATGGTACAGTGATGCGGCAACATGCAGCGCGATCAGACCGATGAACACCGGCTTGGCATAACTGTGCCACGCGCCATAAGGATCACCATAATAATAGCCAAGCAATCCGGTGACCGGCACGACAAGCAGCAGCGCATAGAACAGCCAGTGCGAAACCTTGCCCGCCAGTTCGATGGCCCCACTGGTTTCGGGCGGCGGCGGCGGGGCGCCGTTCTTCAGGCGCAGGGCCAGCCGGACTGCGACCAGCGCAAGGATGGCAATGCCAAAGTAATAGTGCATGTCGGCAAGATTGCCGGTCAGCGCCGAGGTCGGCGCACCTTCCTCGGCGGCGTCGATTGTCTCGGTCATGCTTTCACCAAAGACAAGTTGTGCGAACACCAGCGCCGCGATCAGCCAATGCAAGCCGATTTGATAGACCGTATAGCCCTGGACGCCACCTGTCTGGTCTCTTTTTGTGGTCATGGCAGGATCCTTTCGATAAGTCTGCAGAATTGCCCCAAACAGGATAGGTCGATTTGATCAACACCAGCCTTGATCTTGACCGAACTGACAGGCCTTGTGCCACCGTTCATTGCGTATTGATCTCACCGCGCCTA
>JBAXXO010000135.1:0-9036 GCA_037127855.1 Alphaproteobacteria bacterium | reverse complement strand
TAGTCTTTGCGCAACGCCACGCCGGGACCGTTCCCGTTTTCTGGCAAGAACACCACTCCAGCCGATTCAAGGGCGGCACGGATGGCGTCAAGTGTGCGTGCGTAGGGGCCGCGCTGATCAAGTTCAAATGCCCCAATGGTGGCCTTTGCAACGTCTGATGACTTCGCAAGATCATCCTGTGAAATGCCGATAAGGGCGCGGGCGGCTCGACATTGTGCAGGCGTCATAAGGCAACCTTAGATTTTTGATTTTGTCTTGTCTTCTGCACTAAGATTATATCAAAAGACCAAGCTTAGCAACAGGAGAAACCAAATGACCACCAAAAACGCCACTTTGGCGCACAATCCCGGCTTGCCTGATCGGCACCACCTGCGCGGAGTCTTGGAGGAATGCGCCCATGACGCAATGCGCTTGCACCATATCCTAGACATGGTGATCATCGAAGCCGCTGGCCAAATGCCTGCCCATGTCGCGGCAAACATCGGCATGTGCGGCGACCTCTGCGGCAACCTTGCGCGCAGGATTGACGGAGTCAGCGTATGACCGACCCGATCAGGAACAAAGCGAATGAACTGCACGCCGAGTCCATCAACCTGCAGTTCTTGTGCGCATGTCTCGACTAAGTGTTTGAAGGCGGCAACTGGGCGGACCGTGGCCTGATCATCGGCCAGCGTGCGTCGCTGGGCAAGGGCATCAAAAGGGTATTCTCTTGGTTCAACGTCATATAGACCGGCGCGGCCGTGGCGCTGATGGAATCCGGCGTGAAATCGCCAGCCGGTACCTTTGCAGCGTCCCACAGGTTCTCGTAGGCTTCAGAAAGTGCGGGGGCGCGCTGGATCGGGAATGACGGCATCGCGGGCAACGATGAGCCGATGCGACATCCCGGCCTGCCCTATCACTATCGCCACGGCGACACCAATCTGTGTGCGGCAGGAAAACGCGCTTGGGTTCAACTGGTCGCAGGTGGCGAATTGCCCTTGTTCGAGGTGAATAGAGCCTTGGAAAACCCGGCCCTGCACCTTGGCGTGCCGGTACAGACTTCGCCGGCGGTGGCGCCTAAAGCAGGGGCTTGCGGCATCATCGGCAAGACCTTGTTTTTCACTGACCCCGACGTGCTCCTGCTCTTGAAGGTTATCGGGCCAAGTCCCCTACACTCTACCACCGCGGCAAAACCTGGCACTACCGGGGCACCATCTCCAAAAGCCGGATATCAGGAAGCACTGAAGCGTCTGACCACAAAACCGCAGAACGGATCAAGGCGGAAGCCGAAACAGCCGCTTGGCGTAGTCACCTCGATGGACCGAGTGCGCACGCGACATTCGCGCAAGCCGCGATCGCCTAAATGGACGCTGAAAAACCGACGCAGTTTCTGTTGAATATTCTGGATCATTTGAACGAAACCCCAATTCGCCAAATCACTGCCGGGGATATCGAACAATCTGCAATCACCCTCTACCCCAAGGCCAAAGACGCGACCCGCAACCGTCAAGTGATTGTGCCGACCCAGGCAATCCTGAACTTTGCCGCCAAGCGCATATGTTGCAGCCCGATCAAGGTGGAACGGTTCAAGGTCGAAACCAAGGTCAAGGAACCAGCGACCGTTGAATGGATGCAGACATTCACCGCTCAAGCCATGATCGACGGACTGCCGCACCTTGGCGCGCTGTCCCTGTTCCTGTTCGGCATCGGCGCACGCATTGTCGAGGCCGTGACAATCAGATGGGGCGCGGTGGACCTGACCGCCAAGACGGTGCTTATCAATCAAGGCAAGACCCGGTCAGTGCGCAAGTCGCCTATGCCGGGGCCGGTCTTGGCGGCGCTGGCCAATGTCCCGACAAACCGCAATCCTGACGAACTGGTGTTGCGATATCTCGAAGAGCAGATCGTCGGGCGGACTTGGGATGCAGCCATGTAGCGGGCCGGGATTGTTCGCCTTACCCCGCATTCATGCCGCCATGGCTTTGCCACGACCATGCCGCGGGCGGGCTATGGTGTGAAGAAGGTGGCCAAGCCGGGCGGCTGGAAAGACGCAGCATCGGTGCTGACATTCTACGCCCATGCACTTGATGACCCAACCCTGACAGATGCTTTTCTTGGCACAAATCTGATACAAGACGCCACCAAAAATACCGCAACATCAGGAATCAAAATAATAAAATCGGCAAGATCGAAACCCTTCCTTGTGGAAAGGTGTCCCACCGCAGGCGTTGAGGAAACGCTGCGGCAAGGACAAGACGGAAAAGCGAGCCAACGCATCACGGGGGGAAAACTTTCGCGTCGCAGCCACCATGATCAGAAGCTTGACAGGTCGAAGGGGGCCCAGAGCGCGGTTTCGTGGCCGGGTGACTTAGCTTGCTGCATAGCAAACGCCGGCTGGTGCCGCTGTCCACCCGTGCGCGACCTGTCGATAATGGCATAGGGACACCGGCACAGGCGGGTACTGGCACAGGCGGGTACTGGCACAGGCGGGTACTGGCACAGGTCGGAAAAGCGGCGTACAGACGCAGCGCGTCGTCGCGGCCTTTTCGGAAATCTGCATGTTCATAGCCACCTTGCTGACCAACCCTGCCCAACCCGTTCTGGACCGGGTGATCGTCGAGTCGCTGCGCAACGCATGGGGCGGCGGTGACGCTGTCTGGCTGGAACCGGGGGTGGCTGCCGAGTTTCCGCTGCAAACCATCCCGGACAATCAGTGGGAGGTTTGGCAGAGCTTGCAAGCCATGGCGATTGATCTCGCCGTGCAGCCGGCACAGGGGCGGCGCAAGCGGATATTGATTGCGGATATGGACAGCACCATGATCCAGCAGGAATGTATCGATGAATTGGCCGATATCGCGGGCGTCGGTGCCCATGTGGCGGCCATCACGGCCCGGGCCATGAATGGCGAACTGGAGTTTGACGCGGCGCTGCGGGAACGGGTCGCGCTGTTGCGCGGGCTTGATGCGGGGGTGATCGCGCAGGTCTTGCGCGACCGGATCACGCCGATGCCGGGGGGCTTGGCGCTGGTGGCGACCATGAAGGCGCAGGGTGCCTATGCGGCGCTGGTCTCGGGAGGCTTCACCGCCTTTACAGCGGAAGTGGCCGCATCGCTGGGCTTTGACGAGCACCAAGCGAACAGGTTAGGGATCGCCGACGGCAAGCTGACGGGCCAAGTGGAAGAGCCAATCCTCGGCCAGCAAGCCAAGGTACAGGCCTTGCGCGACATCGCGGCGCGCCTGGGGCATAGCGTGGCGGATGCCTTGGCGGTGGGGGATGGGGCGAACGATCTGGGCATGATGGGGCTCGCGGGAATGGGTGTGGCGCTGCATGCCAAGCCATCGGTCGCGGCACAGTGCGCCCTGCGGGTCACTTATGGCGACCTGACGGCGCTGTTATATCTGCAAGGCTATCACCGCGCAGAGTTTGCAACATGATTCTTCGGCGGACCGGTGCGCGTGATGCGCAGGGGATGGCGGCCATGCTGATCGAAATCACTGCGACGGACGGCACCACGGCCCACCGGGTGCCGAAACCGGCAGGCATAGTCCAGTTGGATGACATCGACGGGCCGTAGATCTTGGGGTTCTGCTGAACTCAACCCGACATTTGCCGGGACCTTTCGGCCAGCCAACAAAAGACCGCCCGCAGCCGGTGCGACGGGCGGTCTGTTTCGCGATGGGAAAGAAATCAGCGGCGCAGGCTGAGGCGGGTGATCAGCGTGGTGTAGCGCGCCTCGTCCTTGGACTTCAGATAGTCCAGCAGTTTGCGGCGCTGGGCAACCATCATCAGCAGACCACGGCGCGAGTGGTTGTCTTTCTTGTGACCCTTGAAATGCTCAGTCAGGGTCGCGATGCGCGATGACAGGATGGCAACCTGCACTTCGGGCGAGCCGGTGTCGCCTTCCTTGGTCGCATAGTCCTTGATCAGCTTGGCTTTCAGTTCGACGGTGATCGACATCGGCTACTCCTTAGCGTTTGTGTGACGGCACAAGCCGGGATGTCGTCCAGCAAGGCCCTTGAAACCCGACGGTCAGGACGGATGCGTGCGTATAGGGCGCAACGGGGCAAAAGAAAAGCCCGGAAATCAGGCCCCGAGCCTTGAGGTCGCTAGCCTTGGGTGGGACCTGGATGTGGAGCCGCAGCCGGTTGTCCATGGGTTGACCAAGTCGGCTGATCGGTGGCTTTGAGTTCAGACTGCCGTGGGGGCAGTGCCAATTGAAGATGTGGGTCGATTCCGGCAGGTGGCTTTTGCGTGGATCGGATGTGGCTTACAGCGCGTTTGGTCATTGCACGGGGGCAGTGCCAGCCGTGTCCAGGTTTTCGTCCGTTGCGGGATGCATTTTAACATGGTGCCTGCACGCCGTTGGCGGTTTCAGACCCAGAGTTCGGGTTGTTGGCCATAGGCGATGTAGAGCGGGTGTTTGGGGTGGCCCGACTGTGTAAGGCCCAGCTGCAGCAGGGGGCGGCCCGTGGGGCGCAGCAGGGCCTCGACCGCGGGGCCGCGTGACAGATGGGCACCGTGACTGCCCCAGGCGCAGATGATCTGATCGGACTTGGCGACAAGGTCCAGGATTGTGGCATCGTTCCAGGGACCGACCGGGTCCGGGGCGGCGCGCATCACCTTGGGGTCGGTTGCGCGGTAGGCAAAAATGTTGGCGACCGCAAAGCTGCCAAAACCCAAGGCGCGAGCGCGGCGTTCGCAGCGCTCGACCGTCGGGTCGTTCTGCATCTCGGTCGCGGTGGAGGGGTTCAGCATCACGAACAGCACGCGGGGCCCCGGCGACCAGATGCGGGTCAGGGCATAGCGAAATTGGCTGTCAGCGGAATACAGGGCGGTGCTGGCCGCGTCACCCTTTTGGTGCTGGCGGGTGATCATGGCCGCTTGGCCCATGCGGGGCGCTGCCGGCTTATGCCGCTTGCGCCCTGAACATGGGGGCGAAAGGCGATCATTCCGGGTCGACAAAGACGCGGGTCGGGTGCAGAGCACCCGCGCGGTAGATGCCGACGGCGATGGCGCGGCCCTGTTGCGCAGCCCAGGCTTCGGTGCCATAGGGCAATGCGGGGCCGGTGACCTGACCGGGGTTGCCATGTTTCAGCCGGGCGGCACCTTCGGCGGTGGCTTCCATCTGCGGCAAGTCGCACAGGCCGAGTTCCAGCGGTTTCAGCCAGTCATCCAGCGCCGCACTGCGGGCGAGGCGGTCAATCTCGGTCATGGTGATGCCTTGGGCGGCGGTAAACGGGCCGGACCATTCGCGGCGCAGCCACGCGACATGGCCAAGACAGCCCAGCGCCCGACCAAGATCGCGGGCGATGGCGCGGACATAGCCGCCTTTGCCGCAAATCATTTCGAGGTCGACATTGTCCGGGTCCGGGCGCGCCGTCATGATCAGGCTTTGCACCCAAAGCGGACGTGCGGCAAGATCCATCGCTTCGCCTTGACGGGCAATGTCATAGGCGCGTTCGCCGTCGACCTTGACCGCCGAGAATTGGGGCGGGACCTGCTGGATGTCGCCACGAAAGGCGGCAAGGGCGGCAGCAATTTCGTCATCGCTGGGGCGCAGGGCCGAGGTGGCGATGACGGTGCCTTCGGCATCGTCGGTGGTGGTGGCCGCACCGAGTGTGACGCGGAAACGATAGCATTTCAACGCATCGGTGATCAGCGACACGGTCTTGGTCGCCTCGCCCAAGGCCACGGCCAGCACGCCGGTGGCGGCGGGGTCGAGGGTGCCCGCATGGCCGGCCTTTTGGGCCTGAAACGCCCATTTCACCTTGTTCACCACATCGGTTGAGGTGACTCCAGCCGGTTTGTCGACCACCAGCCAGCCCGAAACCACGCGGCCCTTGCGTGTGCGTCCCATCACCTCGCCTTTGGTATGACGACGCCCACGATGGGGCCGATGGCAAAGCCCGCACCGGAACGGCCAAGATCGGGGGCCAGAATGCGTGAGATGCTGCCATCGAAATACAGGGCATCGGGTGTGCCAAGCTGATCACGAAACATCCGGGCAAAGCGGGCAAAGTTCACGCGGCTGTTCGAGATGGCAAAAAATGCCGTCTTGCCGTCGGCGCTGACACCGACACCGTTGCGGATGTTCAGGCTGTCGGAATTGGGTTTGAACAGCGGATGCAGCGCGCCAGCGATCACCAGCATGGGGCCGGATTGGGTGGCATAGCGGCATTTCGGCCGCTTGGCCGCGAAGGCGCGGCTTTCGATCACCGAAAACCGCAACTTGCCGATGCAGAACACACCGTTGGGCAGCAGGCCGAAATTGCCCGGACCGTCCGAGGTGATCAGCGGGGTCAGTTGTTTGCCATCCTCGATATACAATCCGACCGGGGACAGGTCGGGTTGGTACATGCCGGCATTCATCGCAAAGGAAAGGGTCTGGCCCGTATCGCCCAAATCCGCCTGCAGCGCCGAAAAGCCCGCATAGGGCCCGTCCGGCCCGTTCAGGAACAGGCGCAGGTCATCCGTGATCGCGGCTTGGCAGACGGTGAAGGGACTGTCCTCGAATGTCGTGTCGCGGCAGGTGGCCCCGGCAGCGGGGGCCAACAGCAGGGCGAACAGGGTCAGCAGCAGCTTCATGCGTCGTCGGTGCCATCAGCGGCGTTTTCTTGCGATTTGGCGGCGATGTCACGCTGCACGTCGGGGTTGGCGAACATGCGACGGGTGGCGTCGATGCGGTCAAAGATCTCGTCGGGCCGAAAGCGCAGTTCTGGGGCCGCGCGCAGGGTCAACTCGGCCGCCACGCGCCGGCGCAGATCCCATGCGTTGCGCGACAGGGCGGCCACCGCCTCGGCCACCGAGGCACCCCCCATCAGCGGCATGACATAGACCGTGGCGACCTTTAGGTCGGGCGATAGCGCCACCTCGCCGATCGTGATCGACATCGCGTTCAGGGCGGGGTCATGGATGTCGCCCTGCATCAGCAGTTCGGACAGGATGCGCCGGATCATCTCGCCAACACGAAGCTGGCGCTGACGCGGACCTTGGGGGGACGAATGTTTGGCCATGCAGACCGCTTTATGCTGAAAGCGCGGTCTGCGCAACGGCGGGCTTTTCGGGGCGGCAAATCGGCGCTATTGGCCAAGGAAAGCAGGAGGACGCAATGGGTGAAGTGCCGGGTATCGTGGTGACAGGGGCGTCAGGCGCCATGGGGCTGATCGTGGTCAGGCTGATCGCCGCCTCGGACAGGGCGCGGCTTGTCGCCTGTGTCGAACGCGAGGGGCATCCATGGGTCGGTCAGGATATCGGGGCAGCGATGGGTGGGGCCGATCTGGGGGTCATCGTGACGGATGACCCGTTGCACGCCTTTGCCACGGCACAGGCCGTGGTCGACTTTACCGCACCTGCGGCGACGGTGGCCTTTGCCGCGCTCGCGGCGCAGGCAAGACTGGTGCATGTGGTCGGCACAACCGGGCTGGACGCCGAAGCGCAGCGTCGGCTCGATCTGGCGGCCCATCACGCGGTGATCGTGCAGGCGGGCAATATGAGCCTTGGGGTAAACCTGCTGACGCGTCTGACGCAAAAGGTCGCGGCAGCGCTGGATGAGGATTGGGATATCGAGGTGGTCGAGGCGCATCACCGCCGCAAGGTTGATGCGCCGTCGGGCACCGCACTGATGTTGGGTCAGGCCGCGGCGGACGGGCGGGGTGTGACGTTGGAGGCGGCGCGGGTGTCGGGTCGCGATGGGGTCACCGGCGCGCGGGCGCGGGGGACGATTGGGTTTTCGGCGATTCGCGGTGGGGATATCGTGGGCGAGCATGACGTGATCTTTGCCGCCGATGGCGAGCGGGTGGTGCTGCGGCACATCGCGACCGACCGGGCGGTTTTTGCGCGCGGCGCGCTCAGGGCCGCGCTGTGGGGGCAGGATCGCAAGCCCGGGCGCTATGACATGATGGATGTGTTGGGGTTGTGACGCAGCGCTTGCGATTTTTTGCAAAACCCTGGCATGGCAGTTGAACCACTTGGGCCCGGTCTGCGTATCGATGTCAATCTGCCATTGGAGCAAGACATGTTGCGCTATGTGATAGGCTTTTTGTTGCTGCCGGTTTTGCCCGTAAATGCCCAAGGCTATGCGCCGGTCCGCGATCAGACACAGTTCGTGTCGCTGGTCCAAGGCAGAGAGTTGCGCTATGGTATGTTCGGGATTTCGCTGATCATCGACAACAATGGCAAGATCAAGGGCGAGGCGATGGGCATGGCTGTCACCGGCAACTGGGTCTGGCGCGATGGCTTTTTCTGCCGCGAGATGGATTGGAGCGGCTATGCCATTCCCTATAACTGTCAATTGGTCGAGGTACGCGCCGCCCAAAGCCTGCGATTCACCACCGACAAAGGCACGGGTCGGTCGGCGGCCTTTGCGCTGCAATAGCGCGGCGGGCTAGAAATCGACCGCGATGCCCTTCTTCTCCCAGTCGCCATAGCGGACGGGTTCCGGGCCGTTCCGCCCGCCGATTTCGGGGTCAAGGGTCACCGGCGGGGTCGCAGTGCGGCGTGCCTCGGCCTCGGCCAAGGCGCGGATCGCGGCGGGGGTCAGGGGTCGTTCGGTCATCTGGTTTCCTTGGCAAACCCTGCTTGGTCATATAGGACGCGGGGCTTGGGCAGCAAGGGTTCTGGTAATGGCAGAGGGATTGGCCGCAAGGCAGGCGGCATTGGCGTTGTTGTCGGGGGTGTTGGGCGACCGCGTCAGTCTGGCCACCTTGACCGATGGGCCGGTGCTGGCGCGCTTGCAGGCATCCGAGCGGGCGCGAGCGCTGCGGCTGGCGCTGGACGTGCTGCGGCACGTCGAGCCTTTGGACCGGTTGTTGCAGGGCTTTGTGCAGCGCGAACCACGGCTCGAGGTGTTGAACATCCTGCGCCTGGCGGTGACGGAACTGGCCGGAGGCGCTGCGGCGCATGGGGTTGTGAACTCGGCGGTCGCACTGGCCCAAGCGGCGCGTCATACTGCGGCGGCGTCGGGCATGGTCAATGCGGTGCTGCGCAAGGTCCCGGTGGGCGTTACGCTGCCGGGGCCGGTGCAAAAGATGCCGCGCTGGTTTCGGCAGCCCCTGGTAC
>JBAXXO010000134.1:0-9169 GCA_037127855.1 Alphaproteobacteria bacterium | reverse complement strand
ATGTTGCGAGTTGCGTTCAATCAGGTGAACCTGATTGAACGCGACTCGCTCTAGTTCAACCTCGGTGCGGGCCCCAAAGGCAGTGGACCAAGCATCATGCGCCCATCGGCAAACACCAGATCAATCGCCAGCAGTTCGGGGTCTGGACCTGAACGCGCCATCACGTCCAGACCCCGCGTGATCGTATTGCCCATGCCCGGCAGGACCAGACCCATTTCGACCAGCAATGCCGGAATGCTGCGCCAGTTCTGAAAGCGAAACGCCAGCTTGCCCAGGGCCAACCCATCCGCACCCGGCACCACATCGCCGCTGGCCGTGATGACCAACTTGCCCCAGGTCAGATTGAACGCCGTCAGCTTCACGCCTGTCATCCGGGGCTGCGTTTGGGCCATGTGGCGGTCCAATGGCGCGGACAGCGTCAAAGTGGCGTCCAGATGGACCAGATCCAACACCGGCCCAAATTCGGGCAGTTTTGCCGTCAAGACGGGATCGGCCGTCAAACCTGCCACATCCAGACCCAGACGCTGCCCGTTATCGCCTTGTCTTGCCATGGCGGCCACCACCGACTTGGCCGCCACCCGCCAGCCCGCAGTCGAGGTCAGCAGCACGTCATCGCCCGCAAGCACAACCTCTTCCAACGGCAGGTCCGCGACCGGCTTCAGCCGCAACGACGCCTGTAGGCGACTGGAGGCAAGATCGATGGATTGATCCGGCGTGACAATCGTCTGTGTGTGGGGCAAGGCGGCAATCACATGCCACGGCTTCCACGTCATCGCGAACACCTGCGCAAAGGGGGCCTGCCAGCCCCATCCGGTCACGGGGTCGCGCAATTGCGGGTTCGTCACGGTCAGGTCAAAGCGGTTGGCAAAGCCCGCGACCGATATGCCGTCCTGTGTGGCCGCGATCCGCTGTGTGCCGGACTGCGCAAACCAATCTTTCACGCCACCCTCGATCATGCGGGCGCCCACGAACCAATAGCCGCCCCACAGCACGCCCAATCCCAGCGCCAGCCACAAGATCACCCGCATCGCCGCCTCTTTTCTTTAACTTGCAGGTACTGTCTACAGACCTGCAGGTAACAGGGCCAGTGATGGAACGGCATTATGTGGATCTTTGGTTATGGATCGCTGATCTGGAACCCCGGTTTTCCGGTGGCCGAACGGCAAGTGGGGGTGCTGGCAGACTGGCGGCGCAGCTTTTGCATGCGGTCCATCCATCATCGTGGCACAGAACAGTCCATGGGCCTGGTTCTGGCCTTGGACCGTGATCCGGGCGCATCGTGTCACGGGGTGGCGTTTCGTGTCGAACCAGGGGCCGAAACGACCACGCTTGCCATCTTGCGCGCGCGCGAGTTGGTGTCATCGGCCTATCTTGAGGAATGGCTGACCGTCACGCTGCCTTCGGGCCAGCCGCAAACGGCGCTGGCCTATGTCATCGACCCTGACCACGCGCAGTATTGTGGCGGGCTTGATCTGGAAAGTCAGGCCCAGATCATCGCCCGTGCTGTTGGCGGGCGCGGCACAAACCGCGACTATCTGAACGCCACGGCAGCGCATCTGCATGCGCTCGGCATCGCTGACCCCGATCTGGATTGGCTTGTGGCCCGGGTGGCGGTGCTGCCACAGATCTGAAGGATGTCGCACCCTTTTGCTTGGGTTCGCCCCCAAACCGCTGCTATTGTTGCCATAAGCCAGCCAATCGGACATAAAAGCCCATGAAACAGACGAACCGCCAAAAGATGATCTCGTTCAGCAAGCCGTTACGGCAGATCGTCACAATGCTGTTGGTCTGCGCTCTGGTGGTATCGGGCATCTGGTTCATCCGGGCCGAGGTCGCGCAGATCATGCAGACCAACCCCTGGCTGAACGCCTTTATCGCGGCGGTGTTTCTGTTTGGCGTGATCACGTGTTTCTGGCAGGTCTTTATCCTGATCCAATCGGTCAACTGGATCGAGGGTTTTGTGAACGAAACCCCCGGAAACTCTGAGGCGCGGCCGCCGCGCCTGCTGGCACCGCTGGCATCCTTGCTAAGGTCACGCGAAAGCAAGATGGCGATTTCGTCATCTTCGGCCCATTCCATCCTGGAATCCGTGGCAACAAGGATAGACGAAGCGCGTGACATCACACGCTATCTGACAAATCTGCTGATCTTTCTGGGCCTTTTGGGCACGTTCTACGGTTTGGCCACCACGATCCCGGCCATCGTTGACACCATCCGATCGCTTGCCCCGCAGGCGGGCGAAAGTGGGCTGGATGTCTTTACCAAACTGATGGGCGGGCTTCAAAAGCAGCTTGGCGGGATGAGCACGGCGTTTTCATCCTCGCTGCTGGGCCTTGCAGGATCGCTGGTCGTCGGGCTGCTGGAACTGTTCGCCAGCCACGGGCAGAACCGCTTTTACCGCGAGTTGGAGGAATGGGTGTCGTCGATCACCCGTCTGGGTCTGGCCTCGACCGATGGTGACGCGGGGGCGGATCAGTCGCTGATGCTGCAGGTGCTGGACAATGTCACAGGCCAGATCGAGGTTTTGCAGACCCTGTACATGCAGGCCGAGGAGGGCCGCGACAGCAGCAATGAAAAACTGATCGAACTGGCGCAGATCATGCGGAAGATGGCCCGGGACATGGAAGGCGGCAGGGCGCAGATCGAGGCATTGAACCGCATTGCCGAGGGGCAGGATCGGGTCTTGGCGGCCCTGACCGGCACTGAAACCCAGCCCGGCTATGCCGATGCCGAAAGCCGGATGCGGTTGCGGTCGATTGACGTGCAATTGCTGCGGATACTCGAGGAAATCTCGGCTGGCCGTCAGGAAAGCATCGCCGATCTGCGCTCGGACCTGACGGCGCTGACAACGGCGATCCGTGCCATGTCGCGCGGTACGGTCGGGAGGGGCTGATGGGCCTAAGCCGCAACCGGCGCGACGGTGGCATGATCTGGGCCGGGTTCGTCGATGCTGTGACGACGTTGCTGATGGTGCTGATGTTCGTGCTGACGATCTTTACGGTCATGCAATCCATGCTGCGCGACACGATTACCACGCAAGACACCCAGTTGAATGCGTTGAACGCCCAGGTCGCGCAACTGGCCGACGCTTTGGGACTGGAGAAAAACCGCTCGGCAGACCTGACGGCGCAGGTAGGATCGCTGCAAAGCAGCCTGACCGCAGCACAGGCCGAGGGGCAGCGCCAGACCAGTCTGATCGCCAACCTGAACTCGCAACTGGCGGCGAAGCAAGATGATCTGACCGCCGCACAGGGTCGCATCGCCAGTTTTGAGGCGCAGGTGGCCAGCCTGCTGGCGCTGCGTGACCAGCAAAGCGGCCAGATCGGATCGTTGACGGCCAACCTGTCCGACCTGCAGGCCGCGCAGAGCAAGCTGTTGACCGAGAAACAGGCGTTGGATCTGGCCCTGGCCAAGGCGCGGGATGAAATCAACGCCGAGGCCGAAGCGGCACGTCTTGCCGCGGCCCGGCGTGACGCGTTGGAGGCGATGATCAATGATCTGAAACGGCAGGCCACCGCCGGCGAGGCCACGCTTGCCGCGGCTTTGGCCAGCCTTGAGGCTGCCAAAACGGAAAATGCGACGTTGCAGGCGACCTCGGCGGAACTGGCGGCGCGGGCGGCGGGGGTGGAAACGGCGCTGTCGGAGGCCGAAAAGTCGCGGCTGGCCGAAGCCGCCGCGGCCGAAGCGTTGCGGTTGAAGCTGGCGGGCGTGAACCAGACGCTGTCAGAGGCGGAAAAGGCGCGGCTGCTGGATCAGGCCGCCGCCGAGTCGTTGCGGCAGAAGTTGGGCGCGTCGAATGCGGAACTGACGGCGATGACCTTGGCGCTGGAAGAACAACGCAAGCGCGCGGAAGAGACCTTGACCCTGCTCGCGGCAGCGCAGGCCAGTGCGCGGCAGGCCGCTTTGTCGGGGGGTGACAAGGATGCCTTGCTGGCCGAGGCGCAGCGGGTCTTGACCGAAAAGGATCAAGACCTGCTGAAATCCGCCCGTGAGATGAGCTTGCTGAACGAACAGATGGTGGCGCTGCGAACGCAGTTGGGGGTGTTGCAGGGGCTGCTGGATGCCTCGGCTGCCAAGGATGCCGGTGCCAAGGTTCAGATCGAGGCATTGGGTAGCCAGTTGAACTCGGCTCTGGCGCAGGTCGCCGCTGAACAGAAACGCCGGGCGGATCTGGAGGAGGCCGAGCGCAAGAGGCTTGCCTTGGAAAATCAGGACCTGTCGAAATACCGGTCGGAATTCTTTGGCCAGATCGGCAAGCTTCTGGCCGACAAGCCCGGCGTGCGGGTGGTGGGGGACCGGTTCGTGTTTGACAGCGAGGTGCTGTTCAATCCCGGTTCGGCCGATCTGGCGGGTGAGGGCAAGGTTCAGATCGCGCAGGTCGTGGACACGCTGAAACAGGTGGTGGGGCAGATTCCGCCCGGCATCAACTGGGTCATCCGGGTCGACGGCCACACCGACAATATCCCGCTGTCAGGGGCCGGAGAGTTCGCCGACAACTGGGCGCTGTCGCAGGCGCGGGCGCTGTCGGTGGTCAAGTTCATGCAGGATGGGCTTGGATTTCCGCCCGACAGATTGGCTGCGGCGGGCTTTGGCGAATATCAGCCGGTGGCCGCGGGCGATAGCCCAGAGGCGCGGGCACAGAACCGGCGGATCGAGTTGAAGCTGACGGAAAGGTAGGAAGGGAATATTTGAGCCAAAATGAAAGGGGCGCCCATGCGTGCATTTGGGTGGTATTGGTGTTTTAACGCAATGGGTTATTTCTTCATGCCGGGGGTTTTTGGCCCATTTGCCCGCTTTATGGCGTGACAGTGACCTGGGTGGTGACGGTGTCGATGATGGCGCCGTCGCGGGTCAGGGTGACGGTGCCTTGATAGGGGCCTGCGGGCCAGGCGCTGGTTTTGAGGCGTTTGCCGGTGGCGCGGAACATCTGGGCTTGGGTCTTTTCCAAGGCGACAAGTTCTTGCAGAACCTGGCCCTGTGGGCCGGTCACGGTGAACTGCATCGCATCCCCGGCGCGGGTGCCGAAGGCATAGGCCCACAGAACCAGACCCGCCGAGGTGGCGGGCAGTGGCCGGGTCGGAAGGCCGGCGCGAATGGCGTCGAATTCTGGTATGGCGGCGGTAAACCCCGCGTCGAGAAAGCCGCCTTGTTCGTAAGGCTCGGGGTTGGACCACAGGCCGGGGCCGGGGTCTGGGCTGCAGGCGCCGCCCTGCGGTTCGAAGGGATCCACCTTGCTGCCATTGTGGCGCACGGACAGATGAAGATGGGGGAAATCGGCCATGCCGGATTGGCCGATCATGCCAAGCGGCGTGCCGGTCTGGACCACATCGCCTTGACGGACACGCAGCGAGCCTTGGCGCATATGGCAATACTGGGTTTCCCAGCCGTCCGCATGCTGGATCACGACACCATTGCCGCATTCCTTGCCCGCCACCTTGGGAACAAAATCGGCGATGCCATCACGGGCACCTTTCACAATGCCGGGTGCCGCCGCTAGGACCTGAACACCTGCCGCCATGGCGGCGCGGGTCGGCAAGGCGATGTCGGTGCCATCATGGCCATCATAGCTGAGCGTGCCACAGGTGAAATCCTGCGCGGTGGGGCCCGGATCGTGATCGACATATTGCTGGATGTGGCAACTGTCGCCAAGCGCGCAGGCGACGGGCCATGCCAGACGGAACCCACCCTGGTCAAAGGCCCCCGCCGGAAGGGCGAGGGCCAGAAGCAGAACTGTCGTTCGGAGGATCACTTGGCCATCAGAAGCGGCGGCTTTTGCCCTGTCAGGCGGGGTTTTTGCGGCTCTTCATAGGTCAGCAAGATGGCGTCGTCCTTGACGCCGACATGGACAAGACCACCCTTGACCAGCTTGCCGAACAGCAATTCCTCGGCCAGCGGCTTTTTGATATGTTCCTGAATCACGCGGCCCAGCGGACGCGCGCCCATCTTGTCGTCATAGCCTTTTTCGCCCAGCCAAAGTGCCGCTTCGGGGGACAGCTCGATATGGACGCCACGGTCGAGCAGCTGCGCCTCGAGTTGCATCACGAACTTTTCCACCACTTGCAGAATGATCTCGCGGCCCAGCGGCGCGAAGGCGATGACAGCATCCAGACGGTTGCGGAATTCGGGCGTAAAGGCACGTTCGATGGCAGCGGTATCCTCGCCCGAGCGCTTGGCGCGGCCAAAGCCGATGCTTTCCTTGGCGTTGTCCGAGGCCCCGGCATTGGTGGTCATGATCACGACCACATTTCGGAAATCGACCTGACGGCCATTGTGGTCGGTCAGCTTGCCATGATCCATCACCTGCAACAGGATGTTGTAGACATCGGGATGGGCCTTTTCGATCTCGTCCAGCAGCAACACGCAATGCGGATGCTGGTCGATGCCGTCGGTCAGCATGCCGCCCTGATCAAAGCCGACATAGCCGGGCGGCGCGCCGATCAGGCGGCTGACGGCATGTTTCTCCATGTATTCCGACATGTCAAAGCGCAGCAGTTCCACACCAAGGATATTGGCCAATTGCTTGGCCACCTCGGTCTTGCCGACGCCGGTGGGGCCGGCGAACAGATAGTTGCCGATCGGCTTTTCCGGCTCGCGCAGACCCGCGCGGGCGAGTTTGATGGCCGAGGACAGCGCCTCGATCGCGCGGTCCTGACCGAACACGACGCGCTTGAGCGCCTTTTCCAGATCGCGCAACACCTCGGCATCGTCTTTGGAGACGGTCTTGGGCGGGATGCGGGCGATCTTGGCGATGACGGCCTCGATCTCTTTGATGCCGATGGTCTTGCGACGTTTGGAATCGGTCAGCAGATGCTGGGCCGCCCCGGCCTCGTCGATGACGTCGATCGCCTTGTCGGGCAATTTGCGGTCATGGATGTAGCGGGCCGACAGTTCGACCGCGGCCTTGATGGCGTCATGGGTATAGCGCAGGTCGTGATGCTCTTCGAAATAGGGCTTCAGGCCCATCAGGATCTTCACGGTATCTTCGACCGAAGGCTCGTTCACATCGATCTTTTGGAAACGGCGCGACAGCGCGCGGTCTTTCTCGAAATGCTGGCGGTACTCCTTGTAGGTGGTCGAGCCCATGCAGCGCATCTTGCCGCTTTGCAAGCTGGGTTTCAGCAGGTTGGAGGCGTCCATCGCCCCGCCCGAGGTGGCACCGGCCCCGATCACGGTGTGAATCTCGTCGATGAACAGGATGGCGTCGGGGTGATTCTCCATCTCTTTGACAACGGCCTTCAGGCGCTCTTCAAAGTCGCCACGGTAGCGGGTGCCGGCCAGAAGCGCCCCCATGTCGAGCGAAAAGATCGTGGCATGGGCCAGGACTTCGGGGGTTTCGCCGCGGGTGATTTTCAGCGCCAAGCCCTCGGCGATGGCGGTCTTGCCGACACCGGGGTCGCCGACCAGCAGCGGATTGTTCTTGCGGCGGCGGCACAGCACTTGGATGCAGCGTTCAACCTCGGCCTCGCGGCCGATCAGGGGGTCAACCTCGCCCTTCTTTGCCTTGACGTTCAAATCGACGCAATATTTCGACAGGGCGGATTCCTTGGACTCGCCCGCCTCGGCCTTGGGGGTCTCGTTCGGTTCGTCGGCGCCGGTGACCGGGCGCGCCTCGCCGAACGAGGGGTCTTTGGCGACGCCGTGGGCGATGTAGTTGACGGCGTCATAGCGCGTCATGTCCTGTTCTTGCAGGAAAAAGGCGGCGTTTGATTCGCGTTCGGCAAAAATGGCGACAAGCACATTGGCCCCGGTCACCTCGGTCCTGCCCGAGGACTGGACATGAATTGCCGCGCGCTGGATCACGCGCTGAAAGGCGGCGGTCGGCACCGCCTCGGACCCTTCGACATCGGTCACAAGGGTGGACAGGTCGTCGTCGATGAAATCGACGAGGGTTTTTTTCAGCGCGTCTAGATCGACCGAGCAGGCCTTCATCACGCGGGCGGCATCGGGCTCGTCGATCAGGGCCAGCAGCAGGTGCTCCAGCGTGGCCAGTTCATGACGGCGGCCATTGGCCAGGGCAAGCGCGCCATGGATGGCTTGTTCTAGGGTCGTCGAAAATGATGGCACTTTTGGCGTGCTCCTGTTTTGCAGGTCTGGCGGGGCCCGGACTGTCCGGTGGACCCGTTACGACCGTGGCCTGATGACGTTAAGGATCAGTGTTATTCGGCAATCTACAAGTGTTAAATGATGCCGAATTTGCAATCCGCCAGAGGGGCGGCAAAAAAGTGATCGGGCGGGTCAGAATCTGTCCTTGCGGGCGCGGATTTCGGTGAACGTTTCGACATCGCTGGCATGGGGCAGGCCGATCTGTGCCTTTATTTGTGGCAGATGGGCGCGCAGGAAGGGGTTGGTGGCAAGTTCGTCCGACAGGCGCGAGGGCACGGTGGGGTGATCTGCGGCGCGGGCTGCCGCGACAGCGGCGATGCGGGCCAGAAGGGCGGGGCTGTCGGGCTCGATCGTCAGGGCAAAGCGCAGATTGGCGGTGGTGTATTCGTGGCCCGAGCAGATCATCGTCTCGGGGGGCAGGGCGGCGAGTTTGCCCAGCGATTGCCACATCAGCGCGGGCGTGCCCTCGAACAGCCGGCCACAGCCGGCGGCCATCAGGCTGTCGGCGGTGAAGGCAAGCCCGGGCAGCACAAAGGCGAGGTGACCCAGCGTGTGACCCGACACATCGAGCACATGGGCGGTTTCAGACCCGATCGCCACGGTATCGCCTTCGCGCAGCCTGCGGGTCAAAGGCGGCAGGCGATGGGCGTCTGCCGCAGCGCCCAGCACCGTGGCGTTGGTGGCGGCCACAAGGTCGGGGACGGCCTGAATATGGTCGGCATGATGATGGGTCAGCAGGATCTGTGACAGCGCCCAGCCCAGTTCGTCAAGGGCTGACAGGATCGGTGCAGCCTGAGGCGCGTCGATCAGCGTGGTGTGTCCTGTCGCGGGGTCGTGCAACAGATAGGCATAATTGTCGTTCAGGCAGGGAATGGTGGCAAGGTCTGGCATTTCGCGCTCCGGCTGTTCAGGGCAAGCTGGGGGATGTGGCGGCGGGATGCAAGTGGTGGATGCCACACGTTTGCGCAACCGGCTTGGGCCCAGCCTCGGGTCGCACCGCCTGCCTGCCTTGTCCACTTTCCACCGGCATTTGGGCAGGTGGTGTCGGTCCCGGGCGCCGCATGGC
>JBAXXO010000133.1:0-9186 GCA_037127855.1 Alphaproteobacteria bacterium | reverse complement strand
AATAGCACATCATCGCGACTGCGGGAATCATCCGTCAGGTGGAGAACACTAGCGCTTCGTCTCAACCAGAGAGTTCGAGGGGGCAAAAACATGCGCCTCGCGCGGGTCGAAGTTTAGCTCCATATCCGACCCGAGCGGATAGACCGCATCGCGAGACAGGGCGGCAATCAGGGGCGTGCCGTCCTTGAGCGTCACCTCGATCACCGTTTCCGCGCCAAGCCGTTCGGTCAACGCCACCCTTCCGTGCAATTGTCCACGCCCGCCCTCAGCTGGGGTAAGGTATTGCGGGCGGATGCCCAGTCGCGCCCGCCCGCCGGGTGAGAAGGCGATGCCCTTGGTCGCCACCGCCACCGGTTCCAGCGCGGAATTGGCAACCGTCACTCGGTCGCCATCGACCGATTTGACCTCCACCTCCAGAAAGTTCATCGAGGGTGAGCCGAGAAATCCGGCCACAAAGACGTTGGCGGGGTTGTGATACAATTCCATCGGCGAGCCGATCTGCTGTACCAGGCCGTCTTTCAGCACCACGATCTTGTCCGCGAGCGTCATGGCCTCGACTTGGTCGTGCGTCACGTAAACCATTGTCGCGCCAAGCGCCTTGTGCAGCTTGCCTATCTCCATGCGCATGTCCATGCGCAAAGCGGCGTCGAGGTTGGACAGAGGCTCGTCGAACAGAAAGACCTGGGGCTTGCGCACGATGGCGCGGCCGATTGCGACGCGTTGGCGCTGGCCGCCGGACAGTTGGCTCGGTCGACGGTCGAGGAGGTGCTCCATTTGCAGGATCCGGGCGGCTTCGGCCACCTTTTCCTCTTTTTCGGCCTTGGATGCGCCGGCGATGGTCAGGCCGAATGCGACGTTCTCGCGCACGGTCATGTGTGGGAAGATCGCGTAGGACTGGAAGACCATGGCGACGCCGCGGGCGGCTGGGGGCAGGTCGTTCATCACCTTGCCGTTGATGCATAACTCTCCGCCGGAGATGTCTTCGAGGCCGGCGATCATCCGCAGCAGCGTGGACTTGCCGCAGCCCGAAGGGCCGACGAAGACGACGAATTCGCCGTCCTCGACTTCTATATCGACGCCCTTGATGATCTGGGCGGCGCCGTAAGATTTCTTCAGACCTTTCAAGGTGATGGACGCCATTGCTTACTCCGCTGATTGGATGTGCAGCAACCCATCGGGGCCGACGAGGACGGGTTCTGGGTCCATGACATAGCCGCCAAAGCGGTCCCTGCCACCGTCGGCGAAGCCAAGGATGACAAGGCCCTTGGGGCCGTCCACGATGCGGGCTGCGTATCGGATGCAGGGGTCGGCACCGTCGAGGAAGGGCCCAAGGGGGATCCGCCAAGGGCCGCGGGGGTGGTCGGCGATCAGGTAATGGGAGCCGGTCACGGGGGTCTGGGGGTTGGTGCGGCGGGTCTGCTCGGACCATTGGGACGCACCGGTGCAGAACAGCATGTACCAGGTGTCACCAACGCTAAAGACCTGCGGTACTTCCAACTGGCCGTAGCCACCGGTGAACACCGGGGGGCGCAGGGTCCATGTGAAAAGGTCGGGCGAGGTGGCGAAACCGATGGCACCGCCGGCGTTGGGCTCGGGGATGCCGGGGGCGCGGGCGGTGAAATACATCAGCCAACCGTCGCCATGGGGGTTCTTCATCACCCAGGGGTCGCGCATGGCGCGGTCGTGCCAGTGACCGATTATGTGTTCGTCTTCATAGCACTCGGCGTTGGGGCCGGTCATGTCGAGGCAGAGGCCGTCGCCGACGCGGGTCCAGTGGTGCAGGTCGGTCGAGGTGGCATGACCGATGCGCTGGTAGAGCGATTTTTCTGAGAGGCTGGTGCCGGTGTAAAACAGGTGCCACAGGCCGTCCCCGCCCTTCACGACCGAGCCGGTCCAGGTCGTGCTGTCGTCCCAGGCGGGGCCGCTGCGTTGCGGCTCGAAGGTGGTGCCGAGGTCGGTCCAGTTGACCAGATCGCGCGAAGTCGCGTGGCGCTGGGTGGCCTTGAGGTGGCGGGCGTCAGGATCGATCAGTGATTTGGGGGCTTGCAGGAAATAGCCATGCCAGAGATCACCGTCGCGGACGTACCAGCTGTCCCAGTGCCACATATCTTTTGTTGCGAAGGCCATGTTTGGTTTCCTTGGACTTGAAGGCGGGGGTTTTGGGTCAGCCCTTGACCCCGGTGGAGGCGATGGAGGCGATGAAGGCCCTTTGCAGATACAGGTAAAAGGCGAGGACGGGGACGGTGATCAAGGACAGGTAGGCCATGATCTCTCCCCAGGCGCGGTTGAGCTGGAAGAAATATTGCAAGCCCACCATGACGGGACGGTACTGTTCTTCTTGGGTGACCATGATCGGCCAGAGGTACTGATTGTACATCGCCAGGAATTTCAGGATCGCTGCGGTGGCGAGGATCGGGCCGGACAGAGGCATCACGACTCGGCGATAGATCTGGAACCATGACGCGCCCTCGACCCGTGCGGCCTCGATCAGTTCCTGCGGCAGGTCCTTGAAATACTGCACGAAGAGGTAGATCGTCAGGCCGTCGGCAATGAACGGGATGATCTGCACGCGATAAGAGTTGAGCCAGCCCCAAGTTATGCCCGTCGAGCCGAGCCAGGGGAGTTTGGAGGCTTCGAGCAGCAACGGGATGGCGATGGTTTCGAATGGCACGATCAGCGTGGCGAGGATCACTGTCAGGATCAGATCGCGGCCTTTCCATTGCACGAAGACGAAGGCGAAGGCGGCGGTGGAGCAGAGCGCGAGCGACAGGAGCACGGTGACGGAAGTGACGAGAACCGAGTTGAACACGAAGCGGCCGACCGGAGCGCGCTGGAAGGCGGCGAAGTAGTTGCCCAAGGAAATGTCCCCAACCGGCAGCAGGGCGCGGAAGGAATGGGCGTCGGCCAACAATTGCTCGGACGGTTTCAGCGAAGAGATCACCATGAAGATCAGCGGAAAGCTGAAGATTGCGGCGATCAGGGTCAGGACGGTATAGCGCACGACGAGGCGCAGGCCGCGGTTGCCAGGGGCGATCTGGGCCATGTCAGGTCCTTTCCCGTGTCAGCCAGCGCTGTGTCAGCGAGACGGAGAGCACGATGATGAAGAGGATCACGGAAATCGCCGAGCCGGCGGAGATGTCCTGCTTGCCGTAGCCGCGTTGGATCGCCTGGAAGACGATGGTTTGCGTCGAGTCAAGCGGGCCGCCACGGGTCATCACGTCGATCTGGCTGAACAAGGCGAAAGCTTGCATGGTGATGACGACCATGACGAGGATCGCGGTGTTCTTCAGGCCGGGCCAGGTGATGTAGCGGAAGGTTTGCCATTTGGAGGAGCCTTCGATCGCAGCGGCCTCGTAAAGGGTCGGCGAGATGGTTTGCAGGCCGGACAGCCAGATCACCATATGAAAGCCGACCGCCTGCCAGACCGACATGACGATGATGGAGCCGAGCGCAGTGGATGGCCTGCCGAGCCAGTCGATCCTTGGAAGCGCGCCGAAACTGATCGCGCCTAGGATGTTGTTCAGGATGCCGTTTTGCTGGTCGTAGACAAAGCTCCACAGAAGGGAGACGACGACGATGGAGACCACGACGGGCATGAAGTAGATGGCGCGGTAGACGTTGATGCCTTTGAGCCGTTGGTTGATCAGCAACGCGAGGCCCAAGGCGAGGCCGCCTTGCAGCGGGGCCACCACGATCACGAAGATGAAAGTGTTCAGGACGGCGCGCAGGAATACGACGTCACGGGCCAGAACATAGGTCTTGCCGCCGGACCAGTCGAAGCTGAACAACTCCCTCATCCCGGCAAACTGCGGGAAGTCGGGGTTGTTGCGGGTAATCTTGCGCAGTTCGGGGAATTGCGGCTGGCCATTGGCGTCAAGCATCACAGCGCCGGCGTTGTCCTTGACCGGGTCAAGATGCAGGATGCCAACGCCCAGAAGCTGGCGGTAATTGTCGAGGCCGATGAACTGGGTTGGGTTGGGCGAAACCAGGCGCTGGTTGGTGAAGGAAAAGCCGATGGCGAAGAAGAAGGGCAGAATGATGAACAGTGCGACCAGAGCGGCTGCAGGGCCTGCCATGAGCCAACCGACGCGGTTCGAGACGGTAAATTTCGATGCCATCGCGGCCTCTTGCAAAGCGCTGGAGGGGAAAGGCGGGGGCGGCGGTTGGGCCGCCCCCGAGGTGAGGTGAGTCTGGAGAGAGGGAGCCTCTCCCCGGACCTTGGATCAATGCGCCGCGTAGCCGTTGTTCTTGGCGATGTCGGCGTTGATCTCGTCAACGGCGGCATCCAGCGTCGCAGCGACGTCAGCGCCATTGGCGATGTCGGCCGCGACCTTTTCGAACACCTTGGCCTGCACGATGTACCCCGGTGTGACCGGGCGGACGAGCGCCTGACCCTTGGTAAGGTCAAAGAATACCGCCATCGGGCCGCCTGCCTTGTAGTTCTCGGTCATCGCTGCTGCGGTGGGTGTCGCCGGGATGAGGCCGATGCCGTTCGAGAAATCGGCAAGATACTTGTCTTGCAGTGCAAACTCGATGAACTTCGATGCACCTTCGGGATGGGCCGATTTGGCCGATACGCCGAACTGCCATGATGCGGCGCCGATTTTCGGGCCGTGACCCATGTCGGGCGCGGGCAGGAAGACCGTGTCCGGGAAGGCTTTCAGCGCGCCAAGGGCCGCCCAGTTGCCGTTCCAGGAGAATGCGTATTGACCGGCAGCAAAGCCGTTATCGCGGTCAGCGCCGTCCTGTTTGGCCTGGGCATAGCCGTCGGTGAACAGGTGTTGCCACCACTTGCCCCAAGCTTGCGCCGCATCGCCGTTCAAGACGCCTTCGGCGGTCTGATAGGTCGAACGGTCCACGATGTCGCCGCCGAAGCTTTGCAGGAAGGGCGAGAAGGCATAGGGATACCATTCGCCGGTCCAGGCCATGCCGGGGTCGAAAGCGTATTTGTACTTGCCTGAGGCTTTGGCGGCGTCGAGAGCGCCCTGGAATTCCTCGGCGGTCCAGGGCTTGTCCAACGTCGGGGTACGCAATTTCAGATCGTCCAGGATCGACTGGCGCGTGACTAGCGCCACAGCAGCGTCCCACAGGCCGATGGAATACAGCTTGCCCTCGTAGATGCCCTTGGTGCCGGGCAGGAAATTGGCGACCTTGGTTTCGTCGATCTGCAAGGGCTGCATATAGCCGGCCCAGGCCCAGTTCGGCATGTTCGGGCCGTCCACGTCCAGAATATCGGGCAAGGTGCCGGCCAGAGCGCCGGCGGTGACCGAATCGTTGTAGGCGGCTTGCGGGAAGCTTTGCAGCGCGACGGCAAAGTCGCTCTGGCTGGCATTGAAGTCGGCGATGATCTGGCTGATGATCTTGCTTTCGACCTCGTTGCCGGCACCATGGTACCACATGGTCAGGGTTTCTGTGGCCGAAGCCATGCCGCCCCAGCCGATCAGGGCCACGGTCGCAACGGACCAATTGAGATGTTTCATTTCGTCACTCCTCCTTGACGGATTTCAGTTGGTATACGTTTGCCGGGCGCAGTTCAGTGACTGACTCCCGCCAATAGACAGGCCCCGCGACCAGCGTCGGCCCCTTCTCTTCCCGGATTTCCCCGGAAATCAATGATATCAGGCGCTGCGCCGCCCGCACGCCCATCGCGGTATAGGGCAGGTCCACCGTGGTCAGCGGCGGGTAAAGTGTTTCAGCGATGACGCGGTGGTTGTCATAGCCCGCGACCGAAACCTCTGACGGCACGCGGCGGCCCATCGAGCGCAAGATGCCATAGACCCGCAGCGCCATCTTGTCGTTGCCGCAGCACAACACCGAGGGCGGATTGGACAAGCGCAGCATACGGTCGATGGCATCCCACAAGAGTTGGGTTTCGCCGTCTCGGCCCTCGAGATCGCAGTTTTCGACGAGGACAGGATCATATGCGATGCCGGCTTCGGCCAAGGCTTGGGCATAACCCTCGCGGCGCAATTGTGCGGCGACCATTTCGGTGCGCAGCGTCAAATAGCCGATGCGACGGTGGCCCGCCAAGACCAGCCGTGCCACAAGATCGTGCTGGCCGCGCCGATCATCGGGCACTATGGCCACAGTGCTGCGGTCATCAAAGCAGTTCACCAGAACCATCGGCGTACCGGCAGGCAGCGCCGGCAGCTTCACCCGCTGATGGTATTCGGCAACGTATATCAAACCTTCGACGCGGTGGCGCACAAAGGTGTCAATCAGCGGGGCGGCACGTTCGATGACCCCTCCGGTGTCGGCGATCATCAGCGTCATTCCGGAACCGGCCAGGGCCTTTTGAATGCCCTGCACGATGAACAATTCTGGCAGGCCTGCCGGCTGGGTCGGTTCGGGCGACATCGAAATGGCACCGGTAATCAGCCCGATAAGGCGTGAGCGCTGAGAGCGCATCATCCGCGCTGCGTTGGACGGGACGAAACCCAGTTCGGCAATGGCGGCCTCGACGGCCTCGCGGGTGCCCTTGCCGACAGGCGCATCGCTGTTCAGCACGCGGCTGACCGTCTTGGCCGAGACGCCTGCAATGCGGGCCACGTCATAGATCGTCGCCATGCCCCCAAGGCCTCCCCGCCTCGCTGACTGCGATAATGACACCGGTGTCATGTCATCGGTGACATCACACAATCTCAACGTTTCTGTCAACCCCCTTGTTGCCTGCGCGATCATGAAGTCAGCCTGTCTGTGGCCGGATCGCGAAACTCAACTCAGCGTCGTTGGGTTGATCAACGCAGGTGTTGGGGGACTTTGAGCACCGGGGACATCCGAACATTGGCGCGAAACAGACTCGCGAAGAGTTTCTGGCGACTGTCAAAGTTGAGGCGAAACGAATTGAGAAAAACAAGGGCGCTGACGTCGGCCGCGATGACTAAATCGTCCAACTTCGCCTCAAGCAGAAGCCTACTCAAGAAGTGTATCTCCTCCTTGGCGAAAGCGCGACGTAAGTGTCGGAAAAGGTTGTCTTGCATCGTCGGGTACGGACGAAATGTTGGGAGTGCCGCCGCGAGGCTATTTGAGGGTTTGAAATACTGCGAATGGCCGATTTGACCTGCCATATGGCAAGATGACATTTTCTGATCGATTAATACCCCTTCCCCCACGACTTTCTGGGCGAAACCGCCACCCGTATCATCAATGAGGTGCCCGGCATCAACCGCGTGACCTATGACATCACATCGAAACCGCCGGGGACGATTGAGTGGGAGTGATCGGCGCACGCTGCCGCTCTGCCTGCCCCGCACGTCATTCCTGATTTTCGGGGCCACTGATGACCCGGCGCCCCTCTTCCACCAATCGGTGGGTTGCAAAAAATCCCCAGATGAACGTCGTCGCATCGAGCGCGTTCGAGCCGGGCCCAGCGATCATCCGCACATAGGTTTCGCCGCCCGGCCATTGGTGGCCGAGACCGGCTATGGTCACGAGTTTGGCCTCACGTCCGGCGGGACACCCCTCGAGGCGATATTCCTCGATCCCGGGCGCGAGCGTGGCCGGTGACCCGCGCTCCGAGCAGCCCAGAGCGGTGCCCCAGGCACGCAAAGTCTGCGCAGCGGAAGGACGCATATAGATCTTTCCCGCGCGCTTAACCTGGCCGCCAGTAATCGGATTGAGCGGATCGGCGGTTCCCCAGATCAGCAGCAGCGACGGCAGCGTCGGCTTGCGGGCGACGGGCACGAGCAATGCGTTCGAGACCGGGGCAACCGCCGCGAACCGGTCGCGCAACTCGGCCGCTGCGCGCAGAGCCATGGCTGCGCCATCAGAGAAGCCGGAGATATAGGCCCGCGTCTGATCAATCGCCGGATCGCGCTGAACCTTATCGAGCACTTTGCCCAGAAAACTGACGTCATCGACTCCCTGTGCCTCGGCCGACGCGCCCAGAGACGGGCCAGCGTTCCACGAGCGACGATTGCCGATGAATGACTCGGGGCGACCGGGGTCGGCAAGAACGCCGTCCGGGGCGACAAGCGCGAAGTGATGTTGCCTGGCGGCCTGAAGCCAATGGCCTTGCGTCAAAGCCTGCACGCCGTTCCCGCCCAGGCCATGCAGCACGATGACCAGCGGCATCCGGTCACCGCCCCGATTGTCGGGGATGTAGACGGCGTAAGAACGGGACCGGCCATCAACCTGGATCGTTTGATGCACGAGGCTCTCTGGCGTTTGCGCCGGGCAAAGGTTTGCAAGGCACAACAGACCGACAAGCACGCACACGGCGATAGAACGGCTCGCGCCGCGAATGAGTCTTCCGCTGATGCGTCTGACGAATAGGCCAACGCCGCTGTGTGACGGCCCCGAGATCATCTTCCTGCCCGACAGCAACATAGGTGCCCCCCGCTGCCAAGGCAGGCAGCGATTAAGCGCGGCCGCCTCATTTCAAGCGCAGTGAAACGATCCGGAACGCGCGAGAAGTCGAGATTGCCACGTCGCTGCGCTCCGCGCAATGACGCGTGAATGAAGGTGAGCGATCAAAGAGTCAGCCACCGGGGACGATTGAGTGGGAACAAGGAATGCGCGACGATTTTGAAGCCTGGATGATCTCCGGGGGTTATGACCCGAAAACAATCCCGACGCGAAAGTCGAACATCCGCAGGCTCGAAGCGGCCTATGGTGATCTTGCAAACGCTTTTTCACAAGACGGGTTCGAATCCATCCGGGGTGCACTTGAATAGAGCAGGATTGATGAACGCAACAGCGAATCTGATCCATCAATACTCGGGATTGAGGGAAATCTATGGCCGATGTTCCAACCGGTCCGACAGTGCCGCAGTCGGCGGTGCTCACCGCTGAAGAGGAAGCGGTCATCGTGGCCTTTCGGAGGCACACGCTGCTTGCGCTCGACGACTGCTTGTATGCGTTGCAGCCGAGCATCAACGATCAGTCCGCCATGGGCTCGGGCAACTTGATGTTGCGCAAGAAGGTGGCCAGGTTGTAGGCCAGCGCGTGCAGTTGCAGGCGGACCTCGTTGTCGCGAAACCTCCGACACGACAGCCTTGCCCAGTGGAAGGCATGCTTGCCCTGCTTGATGTGCCGCTCGGCGCTGCCGCGCTGGTTGTCGAACCGCACCACCCAATCCGGCTCCATCGGCAAGTTTGTGACGGTGAAGCCGACACGCGGGAACAGCGCGCCTAGATGCCATTGGACCTTGGCGATAACGCGGCGCTCGCTGTGCCATGACGCGGC
>JBAXXO010000132.1:0-9260 GCA_037127855.1 Alphaproteobacteria bacterium | reverse complement strand
CCCGGAACGGGATGTTGACCTTCAATGTCTTCTGGCGGCGGCGCAGCGTGCTGAACCGCGGCGCTTGAGCGCTGCGTTGTCGTCAGGCCAGTTTCCGGTCTTGTCGGCAGGGGGGTGCGGGTATGCTCATGCCGCCCAGCTACCACACTGGAGTCACAAGATGACTCCCTCACAGAATTTGTGCAACAGAGCCCCTTGCCGGACGTCAGCCTAGGTCGGACGGGCCAAGCGCTTGCCCGACGCATCAAAGCAGTGCAGCCGGGCCGGGTCGGCGGTCAGGGCGATGTCATCGCCGGGCCTGACCTCTGAATCGCCGGGCAACTTGGTCACGAGAACACCGCCCCGGTACAGGCGCAGGTGCGCGATCGTCACTTCGCCCAAGCGCTCGCAATGCTCCACCATTCCATGCAGCAGCGCCTGGCCGAGCGGCACAAGGCGCAGGTCTTCGGGACGAACGCCGACCTCGGCTGCGCCGGCGGGTGGCTGGGTCAGGTCGGCGGGGGAAAGAAGGTTCATCGCCGGGGAGCCGATAAAGGCCGCAACGAACCGGTTCGCCGGGCGGTGGTAAAGGTCAAGCGGGCTGCCGACCTGTTCGATCCGGCCCTGGTTCATCACCACGATCCGGTCGGCCAGGGTCATTGCCTCGATCTGGTCATGGGTCACATAGATCATGGTGGTGTTCGGCATGGCCGCCTTCAGCCGGGCAATCTCGACCCGCGTCGCCGTACGCAGGGCCGCGTCAAGGTTGGACAGCGGCTCATCGAAAAGAAACAAGCGCGGGTCGCGCACCAGCGCGCGCCCTATGGCCACCCTTTGCCGTTGGCCACCCGACAACTGGCCAGGCCGCCGGTCAAGATAGGGCGTCAACTGAAGCATCTCAGCGGCCCGGCCAACCTTGGCGACGATCTCTGACGCAGGCGTTGCCGCGATCTTCAACCCGTAGGACAGGTTTCCCCGTACCGTCATATGCGGATAAAGCGCATAGTTCTGAAACACCATTGCCACGCCGCGCTTTGATGCGTGGACCTCGTTCAGTCGTTGGCCATCGACGGACAACTCGCCCGAAGTGATGCTTTCAAGCCCGGCGATCATCCGCAGCAGCGTGGACTTCCCGCATCCCGACGGGCCGACAAAGACCACAAATTCGCCCGAGCGTATGTCCAGGTCGACGTTGTCCAGCACCGACTGGGTGCTGTAGGTTTTGCTAAGGCCCCTCAGGCTCAGATGGGCCATGTCAAAGTCCTTGCACGCGTGCGCGCCACTTGGCGATCAATGCCGCGCTGTTGTCGCCCGAGGCGGCGTTGGCGCTTTGCCAGACATCGACGACGACCCCCTCTTGCGCCAGCAGGGCCACTGCTTCGGCCAGGATCGAATTCAGCATCCAGACTCCGATGATGGTCGAGGTTGGACCCATTGGCGCGGGATGCCCGGGTACGACAAGCCCCGCGTCGCCCTCCACGCCGCCATTGTCCAGGACGATGTCCGACAGTTCGAACAGGCGCTTGCCCGAAGAATGGCGCGATGTCACGGCCTGCGAATGTCGCAGCGAAGTCAGGGCGATCACCGTCGCGCCCGCTGCATTCGCCTCAATCGCCAGTTCGATCGGATAGGCGTTCCGGCCCGAATTCGATGCGATGACAAGGACGTCGCCCGGTGCCAATCCAGCCGCCTCCAGCACGGCCGTCGCCCGCCCGGGGTCTCTTTCCAATTGGGTCGACCGTTCCGCCCCCCGGTGCAGCATCAGGTCCTCGTCCAAGACGGCCTGGGCAGCGGCGATCCCGCCGGCACGGTAAAAGACCTCGAGCGCCAGAAGATGCGAGTGCCCGGACCCGGCCACATAAACAAGACGCCCGGCTCTCAGCGTCGCTGCGATGGCTGCGACCGTGGCATCCCAAGCGGCGCTTTCGGTGGACAGAAGCCGGTCCATGATGCCGACGATCTGGTCGCGGTAGGTTTGGCGCAGTGCCGTCATCCTTCAAGCTCTCCTACGTATTTATACCTATCGCCGCGATACCAACTCATCGCATCCTCGACCGCCTTGCCGTCGGCGCTATAGCCGACCTGCGCGATGCGCAGGACGGGTGCACCGGGGTTGATGTCCAGCAGCATGGCGATATCAGCCGGCGCCGACACCGCCTCCAGCGTTTGCAACATGCGCTTGGGGCGGGTGCCAAAGCCATCCATGCGGTCATAAAGCGAACCTTGGCCATCGAAGTCCGCGCCCACGGCCCAGACCGGCACCGTAACGCTTTCATAGGACAGCGCCTCGCCATTGGCGCGGCGCAGGCGGACCAGCGTCATCACGGCACTGCCAAGCGGCATGCCCGTGCGCAGCGCCGTATTGACCCCGGCGGGACCGGTGGTTAACGACAGGACATCGCTGGAGGCGACAAGTCCGCGTGCGCGGGCATCCTCGGTAAAGCCGGAATGGCGCGACAACGCCTTGGGGATCTGCCCCACAACCACCGTCCCCGACCCATGCCGCGTCTGCACCAGCCCCTCTTCCGCGAGGTCCTTCAAGCAGCTTCGCAAGGTCGAACGTGAGACACCCAGCACCTCGGCCATATCCCGCTCCGACGGCAGGGCCTGGTTCGGGGGCAGGGATCCGTCGCGGATCGACAGCGTCAACGCCGTCTTCAGCCGATTCGACAGCGACCCCTCTTGGGCCCGCAAACGCTCGGTCACGACGCTCAACATCGGATCACTCCTGAACCCGGGATCAACATTCACACCACTGGTATGTTTTTTTGCTTGCTTTTTTCAAGGGGATTTTCTTTTCTAGGTTGAAATCGCCGTTAGAGCGAAGAATGGCATTCCAATCCCATACCACTTTGTCCAACAAACGGAGCATCCGATGACCCTCGTCTCCAGACTGGCTGCCACCTGCGCTATGGCGCTTCTGGCTGCATCTTCGGCCTTGGCCGATGTCGAACTGCGCATCACCCATCCGATTTCTTCTGGTGCGGGCAAGGACGCATTCGACAAGATCGTGGCCGCGTTCGAGGCTGCCAATCCAGGCGTGACCGTCAAACAGATCGTGTTCGACGACGACATCTATTCGGACACGGGCCTGATCACCCAGTTGCAAAGCAACGAAGTGCCCGACATTTATTTCCAATGGGCGGGCTATCCGATGCAACGCGATGCTCAGGCGGGCTATGCCGGCGATCTGACGGCGGCCATGGCGGACGGATGGAAAGACACGTTCATCGACAGCGCATTCGCCCCCGGCTCGGGCACATCCGTCGACGGCAAGATCTACTTGGTTCCCGTCTCGCTCGATGTGACCAACACCCTTTGGTACAACAAGTCGATCTTCGCCGAGAACAACCTGACGCCGCCCGCAACCTGGGATGAGTTCCTCGCCGCCATCAAGGTGCTGGCGGCCGCGGGCGAAACTCCGATCATCACCGGTAACAACGAGCTTTGGCCACTGGGCAACTGGGCCTCGCATATCGCAGCCCGCACCGTGCCGGCGGCGGAATATGACGCCGCTTTCCGTCAGCAAAAGACCTTCGCCGAGGCAGGTTTTCTCAAGCCGTTGGAGTTGATGCAGCAATTGGCCGAGGCCGGAGCCTTCAACAAGGACATGCAGGGCCTTGGCGCGGACCCCGCGATGGCAGGTTTCTTCCAAGAGGCGGCTGTGATGCATCCGATCGGGTCTTGGCTGGTCGGGTCCGAAGGCGATCTGGCGGCACCCGGCTTTGCCTATGGCCAGTTCGACACTCCGGTGATCGACCCCTCCTTGCCGGGCTCAAAAAGCGTGATCGGCACGATGACTGGGTTCATCCAACATGCCAAGGCCGCGCACCCGGCCGAAGCGACAGCGTTTCTGAAGTTCTTGACCGCACAGGATCAGGCAATCCTCTGGTCGACCTCCGGCGCAATCAGCCCGGTGAAGGGTGTGGCCGACAAGGCCAAGCTGCCGGTGCAAATGAAGGGGATGGCCGACATGCTGGCCGGGGCCGACGCCATGGTCTCTCCGCCCGACACGACCTATCCGGTGCCGGTGGCCGAGGCCTATTACCAAGCGGCGGCCTATGCGGCGAGCGGCGAGAGATCCGCGACGGATGCGCTGAAATGGCTGGACGAAACCGTCGGCGCCATGCCGAAGCCCTGACCTGATGGCCGGGCGCAACACCGGGTTCCAACCGATCTCGTCTGGGGCCACGAACCTTCTGTTCGTGGCCCCGGCTATGATCTTGTTCGGCCTGTTCGTGCTGTGGCCCTTGGGCAGTTCGGTCTACTACGCCTTCACCTCGTGGAGCGGGTACACCAAGCCGGAATGGGTTGGTCTCGACAATTTCCGACGGGCGATCTTTCACGATCCGGTCCATATCGCGTCGTATCTGCATGTGACGCTCTATATCCTTGGCACGCTGGTGCTGGAGGTCAGCTTCGGTCTTGTCATGGCCGTGGTGCTGAATTCCGACCGGGCGGGGTTTTCCATCATGCGCGGCATGTTCTTTTCGCCCATGGTGCTGTCAATGACCGCTGCGGGGGTGCTTTGGGCCTTTGTGCTGGATTACCGGTTGGGGCTGTTGAACTCGGTCCTGCGGGGCCTTGGTCTTGACGATTGGGCGCAGCCCTGGCTGTCGCAGCCCGCGACGGCGTTGATCGCGATCATGTTCGTCTCGGGCTGGCGGTTCTCGGGCTTTTACATGGTGATCTTCTTTGCCGCCCTGCGCCGCATCCCCCGCTCGATCTACGAGGCGGCGACGTTGGACGGTGCCACACCGATCAAGCAGTTCTTCAGCATCACCCTGCCGCTTTTGCGCCAGCAGATGCTGACCTGCGTCCTTCTGGCCGTCACAGGCGGCTTTGCCGGGTTCGACCTGTTCTTTACGATGACCAACGGCGGCCCGTTCGATGCCACGCAAGTCCCTGCGACCTGGATCATCCGGCAGGGTTTTGACAACAACCAGCTTGGCTATGCCACAGCAATGACGGTGATCCTGGCCGTCGTCGTGCTGATCGTGGCGGTGGTCTATCTGCGTGTGACCGAGCGGGGAAACCATGTCCGCTACTGATCGGCGCAGCGGGACCGAGTGGCTGCAACTCACGCTGGGCGGGGCCATCGTCTGCGCCATGTTCTACCCCGCCGTCTGGATGGTCCTGTCCGCCTTCAAGACCAACCGCGAGATCTTCAAGCATCCCTTTGCCCTGCCCGCCGACTGGAAATGGTCGAACTTTGCCGAAGCATGGGACAAGGGCGGCCTCGGGGGGATGTACCTGAACTCGCTGATCGTTACGGCCGCAGCGGTTACGCTCACCGTCTGTCTTGCCACCGCCGCCGCCTTCGCCTTCTCGCGCCTTGAATTTCCAGGCCGCCGCTGGCTGTACCGCCTGCTGCTGGTCGGCCTGCTGTTGCCCCCGCCCGTGGTGGCGATCCCGCTGTTCGCCATCCTGCGTGACCTCGGGCTTTTGAACACACTGACGGCCCTGATCCTCGCCGGCACGGCCTGGTCGCTGTCGCTGACCATCTTCATCCTGCAAGGCTATTTCAACTCCATCCGCCCCGACATGGAGGAAGCGGCGATGCTGGAGGGCGCCAATATCTGGCAGATCTTCCGCGACATTTCGGTGCCGATGGTCTGGCCCTCGATGCTGACGCTGGCCATCGTCAACACGATCAGCATCTGGAACGAGCTGATGTTTGCGCTCCTGTTCACTGTGGATGACGACAAGCGTACCTTGCCAGTCGGGCTGATCCGGTTCTTCGGGCGCTATTCGACCGATTACGCGATGGTCTTTGCAGCGCTGACCATCACGACCTTGCCAATTCTGGCGCTGTACTTTCTGCTGCAGCGGCATGTGATCGCCGGGCTGTCAGCCACGGCCATTGACTAGGGGGGCATATGCTCAAAGGCGTCATCGAAGGGTTCTACGGCCGCGACTGGGCGACGGCGCAAAAGCACATGGTCATGGACTGGATGCGCGATGCGGGCATGAACGCCTATATCTATGGGCCGAAAGACGATGTGAACATCCGCGCTCGCTGGCGCAGCCCCTATTCCCAGGCGCAGATGGCCGAGCTTGCCGCGTTGAAATCCGCCGCTACGGACCGCGGCCTACGGTTCCTGATGTCCCTCGCCCCAGCACTCGACATCACCTATTCCAGCGCCGCAGACCGCGCAGCCATCGCCGCGCGCGTCCAGCAGATGCTGAAACTGGGCGTGGCCGACATCGTGTTGTTGTACGACGACATCCCCTCGCAAATGCCCCAGGCGGACCAGACCCGTTTCCCCAGCTTCGCCGCCGCCCAAGCCGATGTCGCCAATGCCGTCCTGGCCCAGGTTCGTCCCCACGGTGGGTCGGTCCTGTTCTGCCCGACCGAATATTGCGGCCGCATGGCTGGGGGCGATCCGCGCCTCAGCCCCTATCTCCAAGGGTTGGGCCAGGCGCTTGATCCGCAGATCGAGGTGATGTGGACGGGCCCCGAAATCGTCTCGCCAGTGATCGAGGCCGAAGGGCTGCGCCAAGTCGCCCAGGTACTGCGCCGACGCCCGATGATCTGGGACAATTTCCACGCCAATGATTATGACATCCGCCGCATCTATGCCGGACCCTTGGGCGGACGGGGGGCGGATATCCTGCCGTATGTGTCGGGCTGGTTCACCAATCCCAACAACGAAGCCGAAGCGAACTTCATCGCCATCCGCACCACCGGCGATTTCCTGAACGGCAAGCTGATCGACCTCGACGCAGCCCTTGCCGCTTGGATGCCGCGCTTTCGGCTGGCCTTTTCGGGCACGCAGACGGTGCCCCTCGACCTCGTTCGCCTGTTGGCAGATCTTTTCTGGCAACCCTTCGCACAAGGCCCGGAAAGCACGGCCATGCTGGCACTGGCCCGACAGTTGCTGCGCTCCCACCGCCCTGATCCTACCGACCCAGCCTGGCAGACCGGTCTGAAGCAGCTTCGGACGTTTTCAGACCGGATCACCCGGCTTTTCAACCTGATGACCGAGGTCGAGAACCGCGAGCTTTTCCACACCTTCCACCGGCACCTGTGGGAAGCGCGCGAGGAGATCGGCCATTTGGTTGTCTATCTGGACTGGCTGGACAGTGGGCCAACAGCGCAACAGACTTTTCCGGACGAAGGTCGCATTCACAATTTCTACCGTCGCGGGTTCGGGGTTGGGATTCAGGAAATTCTCCGCCGGGATGAGAACGGGCGCTATCACCATGGCTGAGCTGCCCGAAGGGTTCCTTATCCGCAAGGCCACAGACCTCGATCATGATGCGCTGAGCGACATCTGCCTGAAAACCGGGGATTCCGGCAAGGACGGCACCCATTTGCAGGATGACCCGGCCCTTTTGGGGCTGGTTTATGCCATCCCCTACCAAGTCTTCACCCCCGATTTCGCCTTTGTCCTCGAAGATGCCAAGGGTGTTTGCGGCTATGTTCTCGGGGTGCCCGACACAACCGCATTCGAGGATTGGATGGACAAGAGCTGGTATCCGCCTCTGCGCGCACAGATGTGCAACCCCGGACCCGACGCCAACCTTTGGCGACAAAGCGACTGGGTGCGCTGGCGAATTTTCGCGCCGCGCCGTCAGCCGCCGGTCGATCTTTCGCTTTACCCCGCGCATGGCCATATCGACCTTTTGCCCCGGGCCGTGGGCAAGCGTCTTGGCCGCGCCATGATGAACACGCTGACGGCAGCGCTGTCCGGCGCAGGCGTGCCGGGCATGTTTCTGGAAGTCGGGCCCGCGAACACCTCTGCCCAAGGCTTCTATGCTCATATCGGCTTTCGCATGCTGGGGCGTCTTCCCGATTGCGTGGTGATGGGACGGACTTTGGGCAAGGGGGCCGAACCTTGACGATCCTTCTGGGCGTGGACGGCGGAGGCAGCACCTGCCGGGCGCGCGCGGTGGATGAAGACGGGCGGCTTTTGGGCGAGGGCGTCTCGGGACCGGCAAACATCACCACGGATTTTGATGGCGCTCTGGCTGCGATTCTGGCGGCGGCAGGCAAGGCGCTCGACGGTCGTGACCCCAAAGATGTGCGCGCCGCGCTTGGCCTCGCCGGAGCAAATGATCCGGCTGCGGCCCAAAGGCTGCAGTACCGGTTGCCGTTCCAATCCAGCCGGGTGGTGACCGACGGACATATCTCAGTTTTGGGCGCGCTCCGTCATCAGGATGGAATTGTGGCCGCCATAGGCACCGGCTCCATCTTTATCTTGCAGCGCGGCGGACGGCAGCGCGAAATCGGCGGAAAAGGGCTTGTCTTGGGCGATGAGGCCAGCGGTGCCTGGATAGGCCGCAAGCTTCTGTCCTTGACGCTGCGGGCGCTGGACGGGTTTGGGCCCATGACGCCCCTTTGCCGCGAAACACTGGATTACATGGGCGGCTGCCCGGGGATCATCTCATTCGCCGCCCGTGCCCGCCCGGCGGATTTCGCAGCCCTTGCCACACGCGTCACCGTGTCGGATGATCCGGTTGCCCGCGCCATCCTCGCCGAGGCCGGTGATGAGTGCACAAGGGCGGTCGAACTGCTGCAAGGTGAGCTACAGCTTCCCGTGGTAGTGCTCGGCGGCCTTGCCGCGATCTTCGCCCCGATCCTGTCCCGCCGCTGGACGGTTGCGGTGCCCCTTGGAGCGGCCCTGGACGGTGCCATCCAACTGGCTGGAACAAGTTTGGCATGAACATCCCACTTCTCCAAACCGCGAGGCTGGCTCTGTGCCGTCCGAGAGATCAATCACATTCAAGATGCCAAAGTCATTGACAGCACGGCTGCTACAGCGCCCGGTTGTGTCGCACATCTGGTCGGAATTCCCGATTTGCGTCCTGCGGGTTGGCATGGTTTGCCGCATCGGGGCACGAGGTCAAGTGTTTTGGTTGCGATTGGCTGTGACAGGGTCTCCCACCCGTAAGCTTTCCGCATCACGGTCTGGCCTGACGCCATCAGCGCCCGGAACAGCGTCGGCGCCGTTTCAACGTTGGGCAGCAAGGTCCGGGTCTTGATGCGGCGGCGAAACTTCGCGTTCTGCCGCTCGATGGCATTGGTCGTGCGCGCACCACGCCGCCCTGTCGATGCTGACCTTGCGCCAGGCCCGGCGGACCATGTCCTTGCTCACCGCACCGTCGAACTGACCGAACAGCGCCTGCTTGACCCGGCGCGTGTTGGTTCCGGCCAGATTAAGCGGATTGCACTCAATCTGCGTCAGATCGCGTGCAATCTAGGACAGGCAAGCCGCTCAGAATGTTGCGCGTTGTGTCAGGTCAGGTTCACCTGACCCGACGCAAATTGCTCTAGA
>JBAXXO010000131.1:0-9281 GCA_037127855.1 Alphaproteobacteria bacterium | reverse complement strand
GCCTGTCTTGGGTTGCACTCAATCTGAATCAGATTGAGTGCAACCCGCTCTAGCGAAATGCCGGGCCATGCGACCACAGCGTCAGCGACCAGCGTGTGCCGGTCGTCACCGGCGTGACGCGGTGCAGCACAAAGCTGGGAAAGGTCACCGCAAGGCCGCGTTGGCGCGGAATCTGTCGCATATGACTGTCGGGCCAAAGTTCCAGCGTGCCGCCTTCATGGTCGGCGGGGTCGGACAGCTGCACGACAATGGTCAGCTTGCGGCGGGCGGCAAGGGCACCGGCACCAATGTCGGAATGCCAGTCGAAATGGCCCTGACGATCAGCGCCATAGCGGGCGACCTGCGGGCTTTCTGAAAAGTCGGTCAGGTCAAAGCCGAAACTGCCGCGATTGGCCGCCACTACGGTCTGGATCATGCGGTCCATCACCCAGGACGCCCGTGGCAGGTCATCCAGCCAGACCAGATCGGCGCGGCGGATCTGATGTGCCGTGGTCGCCCCGACAAGGGCCGCATCCTTTTTGGGGGCCGCAGCACAGAGGGCGACCAGTTGGTCACAATCTGAATCCGACAGAGCGGCTTGGGTCAGGTGAAAGGGTGTCATGTGCGGCCTTCGGTTGCAGCGGCCCCGCGATGGGGCCGCCACTTGGTCAGTTATGGGCGTGCGCCGACATCAGCACGACTTCGGGGAATTTGGAAGACAGGGCGACATGGGCGGCCCCAAGGCCATCCTCGGCGGTGTTGAACATCTGGCTCAGGCTGACGGCGTCGCGCACACCATTGGCGGCCAGAAACTCGGCCGTGCGCAAATCTGGCCCACCGCACAGCACGATGGCCCAGACGCCGTGCCGCCGGGCCAGCAGCGCCCTCCCGCCCATTTCGCCCTGCGCCCAAGATGCCACGGCGTCATCGCCCATCACGACGACGGGATTGACCGTCAGCGGTGCGTCGGGCCTGTCGAACTGCGCCTTCATGACGTCGATGATCGCCGTCTGGTCGTCGGTGCCCGGGGCCACGCTCATGGCGCCGGTTTCGGGAGTGGCGGCGCGGTCGATGGCGGCGGTTTGGGCGTCGAATTGGGTTGGGCCAGTGGTGGGCGCGCTGGTGCGGGCGTTGTCGACTGGAACGGTCAGGGTCACGGCTCCGGCCTGTTCAAAGGTCAGGGTCAGCGTCACCGTCTGGCCGTTGGTATAATTGCCCGGTACACCCATCAGCATGACATGGTCCCCGCCGCCTGACAGGATGCGGGTGGCAGTGGCCTGAAGGGCAAAGCCGCCCTGAACCTCGCGCATTTTCATCACGCCATTGGCGTCGGCACTGCTGTTCATCAGATGCACCATGCCGGCATCCGGGCTGCTTGCTGCGATCAGCACATCGGGCGTGTCGGCCCTGTTGTCGATCAGGAAATACACTGCCCCCGCGCCGTTCAGGATACGGGCATAGGGGTCGTGGATATGCACACCATCATGGGCGAAGGCGGGCACGCACAGGGTCACAAGCGCCGCCGCAAGGCTGCCGCGTTTGGAAAGACAAAGCATGGGGACCTCATGGGAATTGAACGGAAAACTGCGTTCAAGTCCAGATCGGTGGTCCCCGCGCCAGCGGGGTCGGTGATGGTCTTGTTGGGAAGCTCACCGTCTGTGATTTGCCGGTCTGCACTGCAAGTGGAGCGGGCAACGCGGTCAGGACAAGCTGCGGCAGAACCGCGGCCACCGACGCCGCCAAACAATGCGGGCATGCGTGCCGACTGGGCAGGGGATTGCCCATCGGATCCAGCAGCACGGAGGTTTGCGTGCCGCCGCACAGGACCAGCACGCCCGCCCCGGCCATCTCACTGCGCGCAACTGACGTTGCCACCGAACCCAGCATCAGGGTCACTGACAACACGAATGCGACAAGGGATCGTGACAAGTTCATGTCGGCAAGCTACCGCAAAACCCGCGCGACGAACAGTGGCAAATGAACGCAAATCAAAAGGCCCCATCCGTCATGCGGTGGGGCCGGCTCATTCGGTTTGGCAAAGATCAGGCGACAGTGGCAGCCTTGCCAATGTCTTTCTTGATCTTGGCGGCGGCGGGAGACAGTTCGTCATCCTTTGCCTTGGCAAGATAGGCGTCCAAGCCACCACGATGATCGACTGACCGCAGGGCAGCCGCCGATATGCGCAATTTGAACGACTGGCCCAGAGCATCGGACATCAACGTCACCTCGTTCAAGTTCGGCAGAAACCGACGCCGGGTCTTGTTGTTGGCATGGCTGACCTTGTTGCCAGACATCGGGCCTTTGCCCGTCAGTTCGCAAACGCGCGACATCTTGGTATTCCTTCGCAAGTGACAAGAGGCACGCTCAAGCGACCTCGTAATTCGATTTCAGGCGTTTAGGGGCAAAACCGCCCGCCGTCAAGCGGGCTAGCCCGTCAATCTTGCGTCAAAGTGCTGCCCATTGGCGGCTTGGACCGACGCCCTCATCCCATTGGCCTCTCAGGCAACCTGGGTTAGTGCCTTGCCGGAATTCCCGCCTTGCAGCATGGCGAAAAAGGTTCAGGGCATCCAAGCGAATCCCTCGATGACATCCTCGCATGAGCGGACCTGATCTGAGGTCGGCCATCAAGGGTGCGAAAGCGCCAGCGTCGTCAGCGAATTCGCTGGCGATAAAGCCACGGAAGGTCAGGCTTTTGGTCGGAATCCTGCACAGAAGGGCCAGGCAGAGGTAGCGGCCAAGAGCCAGGCTGGTGGCGTTGCAGATGGTAACGGTGCGGCAGACCAGCGCGCGGACGAAGGGGTTCAGCACAAAGGGATCAGTAACGGCAGGACCGCGTCGAAGACAGCGCCACCGGTCAGTTCGAAATAGACTTCCACCCCCTTTGGGCAGGGTGACGGCAGCCTGTGCTGCCACGTCGGGCTCATTGCGATCAATACAGACGTCCTATTCGGGCCTCAAAGCCCAATTCGACCGTCACCTGAGCGCAATTTTAGGAGCGTCGGCCAGCGCGGCCGCAGCACCCCAGGCAGCACCCATCAACAGCGTCTCGCCAGGCCTTGGCTTGTCGACCTGTGTTAGCCCGGAATCGGCCGTCAGTCCCCGCTTGTCCATGACAGACTACGCAGCATGGGCCGGGCCGAGGCAGGGTCCCAAGATTGCAGGTCAGGGACCACGACGCCAAAGGGCGAGGGCAGGCCAAGCTGCGTCGCCGCCTCTTGATATGGCCCAACGGTCTTCCGGCCAAGCCTGTAGGGATCAACCGACAGCCAAATCGTCTACAAAGGCACCTCGCCCGGTCCCGGGTCGGCAAGCACCGCCGAGACCATCCCGAAGTCGCCAGGCACCGGTACGCCCTATGGGCAGACTGCAAGTTGGGTCGTGCGGGTGGTGACGGTCATCGTACCTTCTTTGCATGGCTGGCCCCAGACATCGTCATCGGGGGCTGGGTCATCTCAGACTGACACGGGCAAGGGTATGGCACTGGCAAGGGCCCCGAGGCGCTTTGCGCAGGATGAAACGCGGGTAAATCGTCCCGCCAAGACACCCCAAGCAAGCGCCCGCCTGAGACACGCCTTGGACATGGGGCTCTGGCCCCGCAGACAAGGCACAGACATCGCGCCGCAAAGCGCTCCGCAAGATCAAGGCTGACAACGCGTGCACCGTCTGTTCAGCGGCCTGTTCAGCGGCGCGCGAAGCAGCGATAAGGGTTGAATGACACAGGCCCTGCCGATCACTGCCGCCCTACCCGACCTGCGCGCTGCGGTCGCGGCCCGTGGCATGGCGGTGTTGCAGGCGCCACCAGGTGCCGGCAAGACGACGGTGGTGCCGCTGGACCTGCTGGACTCTGGCCTGATCAAGGGCCGCATCGTGATGCTCGAGCCGCGCCGTCTGGCTGCCCGCGCTGCAGCCGAACGCATGGCAGCCGCCTTGGGGCAAGAGGTGGGCCAGACCGTTGGCTACCGCATCCGGGGTGAGGCGCGTGTTGGCCCCGCGACGCGGATCGAGGTGGTGACCGAGGGCATCCTGACGCGTATGATCCAGTCTGACCCCGAATTGCAGAGTGTCGGCTGTCTCATCTTTGACGAATTCCACGAACGCAGTTTGAATGCCGATCTGGGTCTGGCGCTGGCTTTGGAAATCCGCGCCGCGCTGCGCGGCGATCTGGTGCTGATCGTCATGTCGGCCACGCTGGACGCAGATCCGGTGGCGGCGCTGATGGGCGGCGCTCCGTTGATTACATCTCAGGGCCGCGCCTTTGCGGTGCATACGCGCTGGCTGCCGCGCGCCATAGATGGCACGCAGCGCTTCGAGGCGGCCATGGCCGATCTGATCGGCACGGCGCTGCACGAGGAGCCCGAGGGCGGCCTGCTGGCCTTTTTGCCCGGCGAGCGCGAGATCCGGGCTGTGCAGACCTGTCTGGGCGATCTGCCGGGCTGCACCGTACTGCCGTTGTTTGGCGCGATGGAATTTTCCGCGCAACGGGCAGCACTTGGTCCGGTGCCGGGGCGGCGGGTGGTGCTGGCGACCTCGATCGCGGAAACCAGCCTGACCTTGCCCGACATAACCGTCGTCGTGGATGGTGGGCGCAGCCGCCGGGCGCGGTTCGACCCCAATTCTGGCATGTCCCGGCTGGTCACCGAGCGTGTGACCCGCGCCGAGGCGGAGCAGCGCCGAGGTCGTGCCGGGCGTGTGGCCCCCGGCATCTGCTATCGGATGTGGACAAAGGGCGAAGAAGGGGCACTGGCCGCCTTTCCCCCCGCCGAGATCGAGGTGGCCGATCTGACCGGATTGGCCCTGGAACTGGCGCTGTGGGGGGCGGGCGACCTGCCGTTTCTGACGACCCCGCCCGCTGGCCCCCTCGCCGAGGCGCGGGCGCTGCTGACCGCATTGGGGGCCTTGGAAAAGGGGCGCATCACCACGCATGGGCGCGCTTTGGCCGGCCTGCCGCTGCATCCGCGTCTGGCGCATATGCTGGCTTTGTCCGGCCCCGGGGCCGCAACGTTGGCCGCCCTGCTGGCCGAGCGTGACCCCTTGCGCGGCGCACCCCCCGATTTGGCGCTGCGGCTTGCCGCCGTGGCCGATCCGCGCCGATTCGAGACCGGGCATGGATGGCCCGTTCTGGGTCCGGTGGTCGAGCGTATCCGGGCTGAGTCGCGGCGCCTTAGAGAATCGGTCCATGGTCAAGGGCCGGTTGTGACGCCGACGCTGGCCGAGATGGTTGCACTGGCCTATCCCGACCGCGTGGGCCTGCGTCGCAAGGGTGACGCGCCACGCTGGGTCTTGTCGGGTGGCAAGGGGGCGGTGATGGAACCCGACTCGCCACTTGCCGGGTCACAGCTGATCGTTGCGACCGATCTGGACGGCGATGCGCGCGAGGCCAGGGTGCGGCAAGCCGTGTCCATCAGCGAGGCCGAGTTGCGCGGCCTGTTTGCCGGGCAGATCGCATGGCGCGAGGTCTGCGACTGGTCACGGCGCGAGGGCCGCGTTCTGGCGCGCCGTCAGGAATGTTTCGGCGCCCTTGTGCTGGAAGACCGGCCGTGGGACGCGCCACCGCAGGCCATCGCCCGTGCTGCCTTTGACGGGTTGCGCCTGCTCGGCCTGCCATGGCTGCCCACCGCCCGCCGCCTGCGCGCCCGGATCGCGCTGGCCCGACATGCCGATTGGCCCGACGTCACCGACGCCGCGCTGCTGGCCGATGCAAGCTGGCTGTTGCCCTATCTGGACCGGGTGCGGACCGAGGCTGATCTGCGGGCGCTGGACCTTACCGAGGCGTTGAAAGCAAGGCTGACATGGCAGCAGCAGGCCGAACTGGACCGGGTCGCCCCGGCGCATTTCACAACGCCGCTCGACCGCAGGGTTCCCATCGATTATGACGGCGACGCGCCCGGTATCGAGATCCGCCTGCAAGAGATGTTCGGGGTGACACAGCATCCGGTTGTCGGAGTGGGTCGTTTGCCCTTGCGGGTGACGCTGCTGTCGCCGGGGCAGAAACCCATTCAGGTCACGATGGACATCCCGGGCTTTTGGCGCACCTCCTATGCCGATGTGCGCAAGGACATGCGCGGCCAGTATCCCCGCCATCCCTGGCCCGAAGACCCGACCGAGGCAGAGCCGACACTGCGGGCCAAGCCACGGGGGACTTGACCTGCCAGCCTAGATACCTTGTGCCGCGGTTGCTTGAGTATTTGGGCCAGTATGAAGGGACCAGTATGAAGGGGTGGGGATCAATCATGTGAAAGGGTGGCGAGATAGGCAGCGATCTGGCCGAACTGATGATCCCAGCCGCCTTGCATGCCGCCCCGTGCGGCGTCGAACATCTCGGCCTCTGCATCGGTGGCTTCCAGCGGTTGCCATCTCACGGTCAGCCGCGACGTGCCATCACCCAGATCTTGATACAGGTTCGTCGACAGCATCTGACGTGGCCATGTCGGTGCCAGGGGATGGGGGGCAACATTGCCCTGAGCGTCAGCAAGGCTTTGCACCATAATGATCTTTTGCAACGGCACGATGTCGCGAAAGATCTGGATGCCGTACATCAGCGACCCGTCCGGGCCGGGCATGCCATAAAAATGCCGCCCGCCCACGCGGAAGTCCATGTCGGACTTATAGCCCGCCGGATTGCCGGGCGACAGCCATTTGGCTTGATGCGCGGGGTCGGTATGCACGGTCCAGAGCAACGCGACCGGGGCCTTGAAGTCGCGGCTTACGGTAAAGGGTTCGGTCATTCTGTCTCTCCTGTCGATTGGATATTGGCAAGGTAGGTTGCAAGCTGGTCAAGCTGGCCCTCGGTCACCGCCCGGAAGTGCTGCATGAAGTCATCGAGATCGGCCAGCCGGGCGCGCTCTAGATGGCAGGGCCGGGTCTGGGCGGCCTTGCGGCGCGTGATCAACCCTGCCGTCTGCAACACCTTGAGATGTTTAGAGATTGCAGGTTGGCTGAGCCTAAAGGGTGCCCCCAATTCGCCGACCGTGGCATCGCCGTGTGACAGGCGCAGCAACATGGCGCGTCGGGTCGGATCGGCAAGGGCGGCTAGTGTTTGCGACAAGGGGTCCATTTATTTACCAATTCATTATATAACTAATCGGTAAAACAAAGAGTCTCCTCTGTCAAGCGTGCCGCAGGGTTGCAGGTGACAAATCCCGCTTTGGGTTGCAAGATCAGCATCGGAGGTGCCCCGATGTCTTTTCCCAATATGCTGTCGCCCATCACGCTGTCTGGCGTCACCTTGCCCAACCGTGTGATGATGGGCTCGATGCATACCGGGCTGGAGGAGATGGGCGACATGACCCGCGTGGCGCGCTTTTATGCGCGCCGGGCCGCGGGCGGTGTTGGGCTGATGGTCACGGGGGGGATGGCGCCAAACCGGGTGGGCGGCGTGTTTCCGGGCGCGTCGGGCCTTTTTACTGCGGCGGATGTCGCCTCACATCAAGGCGTTACCAGGGCCGTCCATGCGGCAGGCGGTCGGATTGCCATGCAGATACTGCATGCCGGGCGCTATGCCTATGGCAAGGACTGTGTCTCGGCGTCGGCAGTGAAATCGCCGATCTCACCCTTTGTGCCGCGCGCTCTTGACGGAAACGGCATCGAGGCGCAGATCGCCGACATCGTCACCGCCGCGGTGCGGGCGCAGGAGGCGGGCTATGACGGGGTCGAGGTGATGGGGTCGGAGGGGTATTTTCTGAACCAGTTTCTGGTGACCCATGTGAACCACCGCACCGATGACTGGGGCGGCACCTATGCGAACCGAATGCGGTTACCGGTCGAGGTGGTGCGCCGGGTGCGGGCGGCAGTTGGGGCGGCGTTCATCGTGATCTATCGCATCAGCCTGGTTGATTTGGTGCCCGATGGCTCGACCTGGGACGAGGTGGCGATGCTGGCGCGGGCGGTGCAGGGGGCTGGGGCCACGGCGTTGAATTCGGGCATCGGGTGGCATGAGGCACGTGTGCCGACGATCGCGACCTCGGTGCCACGGGCGGCCTTTGCATGGCTGACGGCGCGGCTGCGGGGTGAAGTGACGATCCCAGTCATCGCCTCGAACCGGATCAATACGCCTGAGGTGGTCGAGGCTATTCTGGCGGCAGGACAGGCGGACATGGTGTCGATGGCGCGGCCGTTTCTGGCGGACCCGGATTTCGTGGCCAAGGCGGCGGGCGGGCGTCAGGCGCAGATCGCACCCTGCATCGCCTGCAATCAGGCCTGTCTGGATCATACATTTTCGGGGCGTCTCACCTCGTGTCTGGTAAACCCGGCCGCATGCCACGAAGCGGAGTTTGATGTGGCCCCTGCCCTGCCGCGGCGCATTGTCGTGGTGGGGGCGGGACCGGCAGGCCTGGCCTGCGCCATCACGGCGGCCGGTCGCGGGCACCAAGTGACGCTGTTTGAGGCGGGCGAGCTGGGGGGGCAATTGAACCTTGCGCGGCGGGTGCCGGGAAAGGAGGAGTTTGACGGGCTGGTCGACTGGTATGCCACCATGCTGGAGGTGTCGGGCGTGCGGCTGCGGCGACAGCGGGCAGGTCCGGCTGATCTGGCAGGCTATGACATCGTGGTGCTGGCCACAGGTGTCAGCCCGCGTGCGGCGGGAATTGCGGGAGAGGCGCTGGCGCTGTCCTATGTCGATGTGCTGAATGGTGCGCCGGTTGGCCCGCGTGTGGCGGTAATCGGGGCGGGGGGTATCGGCTTTGACGTGGCCGCGTTTCTGACCATGGGCCGGGGTCAGGCCTTGGCGGACTGGCGGCGCGACTGGGGCGTAGGCGACCCGCAGGATGTGGCAGGCGGGTTGGTGGCGCCTGCGCCCACAGCGCCACGCCATGAGGTCTGGCTGCTGCAGCGCAAGGCGGAACGACCGGGCCGCAATCTGGGCAAGACGACCGGATGGATCCACAGGGCCGGGTTGGTTGCACGGGGGGTGCGGATGCTGGGCGGAATTGCCTATGACCGGATCACGCCAGCGGGTCTGTGGATCATCCGCAACGGCCAGCCGGAAATGCTGGCCGTCGATACGGTTGTGCTGTGTGCGGGTCAGATGCCTGAGCGCAGCCTCAGCGCTGCCTTGAGTGCCGAGGGGATGGCGCATCACCTCATCGGCGGCGCCGATATGGCGACCGAACTGGACGCCAAACGCGCCATTGATCAGGGCACAAGGCTGGCGCTGACGTTCTGATGATTGCCGGGGACATGGCGACGTCGATCGGTCGCAAGATGCGGGCGAAGGCGCAAGCCCTGCTTTGCGCCAACCCATAGCGTGATGATTGTGCAAACATGATGCAGACGTCCGGATTATGCCGATGCAAGGTATTAGAGCG
>JBAXXO010000130.1:0-9358 GCA_037127855.1 Alphaproteobacteria bacterium | reverse complement strand
CAGTCAAACAGGTCGAAGCGCGGTCCAACGCGCTGGCACGGCTAGAGGCTGCGACCAACCCGCTGGTGGAAACGCTGTCGGGTTTTGCCATCGCCGCGGTCGTGGGGTTGAGCACGATCAGCCTGTTCGGGGCGGAATTGTCGGGGCCGGGCGAGTTGATGTCCTTTATAACGGCGCTACTCATGACTTATGATCCGGCGCGGCGCGTGGCGCAGATGCGCGTGGCGATCGAAAGCGGGATGGTCGGCGTCGGCCTGATGTTCGAGGTGCTGGACGCGCCGTCGCTGGTGACCGAGGCTGCGGATGCCGTGCCACTGACAGCGGGCAAGGGTGAGGTGCGGATGGAGGGCGTATCGTTTGCCTACCGGACCAACGAGCCGGTGTTGCACGACATATCGCTGGTGTTCGGGGCGGGACAGACCACGGCGATTGTCGGCCCGTCGGGGGGCGGGAAATCGACGCTGCTGAACCTGATCATGCGGATGTATGATCCGACCGAAGGTGTGGTGACGATTGATGGCGGGTCGGTGGCACAGGCCACGGTCGCCTCGCTGCGCGAAAAGATTTCGTTTGTCGGGCAGGATACCTTTCTGTTTTCCGGCACGATCGTGCAAAACATCGCGCTGGGCCGGGTGGATGCCACAAAGGATCAGGTGGTGGCGGCGGCACAGGCGGCCAATGCGCATGATTTCATCATGAAGATGCCGCTGGGCTATGACACGCCGGTGGGCGAGAATGGCGGCAACCTGTCGGGCGGGCAGCGTCAGCGTGTGGCCATTGCGCGCGCGATCCTGCGCGATGCGCCGATATTGCTGCTGGACGAGGCGACCTCGGCCTTGGACAGCCAGTCCGAAACGCTGATCCAGCAGGCGTTGGAGACATTGTCGCATGGCAGGACGACGATTGTCATCGCGCACCGACTGTCAACTGTGATGAATGCCGATCAGATCGTGGTGATTGATGGCGGGCGGGTGGTGGAACATGCGTCGGCTGCCGCATTGCTGGAAAAGGGCGGGTTGTTCCGGCAGTTGCATGACCTGCAGTTCAAGCCCGCCGCTGCGGCGCGGGCTGCCGACAGCTAGGACGGGTTGTTGTCGATCTGCGTCGGATTGAACGCAACCCAAGACCGGCAAACCGTTGGCAATGTTGCAGAACGGCAAAAGGCCCCGGTGTTTCCAACGGGGCCTTTTGTCTTGCGTGTGTCAGGCCTCGGCGTCGGCCTTTTCGACGATTTCCAGACCGGTTTCCTGATCGACCATCTTCATGCCAAGACGCACCTTGCCACGGTCGTCAAAGCCCAGCAGTTTGACCTTGACCTCTTGCCCCTCTTTCAGCGCCTCATTCGGGTGGTTCAGGCGCTTGCTGGAAATCTGCGACACGTGGACCAGACCATCCCGCTTGCCAAAGAAGTTCACAAAGGCACCGAAATCGACCAGTTTCACCACCTTGCCGGTGTAGATATGGCCCTCTTCGGGCTCGGCCACGATGGACCAGATCATGTCATAGGCCTTTTTAATGGCCTTTTGGTCATTGGACGCGATCTTGATGACGCCATCGTCGTTGATGTCGACCTTGGCTCCGGAAACCTCGACGATTTCGCGGATGACCTTGCCGCCGGACCCGATGACCTCACGGATCTTGTCGGTCGGGATTTGCAGGGTTTCGATCTTGGGCGCGTACTCGCTGAAGCCTTGCGGGGCCGACAGCGACTTGTTCATCTCTTGCAGAATGTGCAGACGGCCGTCTTTGGCCTGTGCCAAAGCCTGCGCCATGATTTCCGGGGTAATCCCGGCCACCTTGATATCCATCTGCATGGTGGTGATGCCGTTCGCCGTGCCTGCCACCTTGAAATCCATGTCGCCGAGGTGATCCTCGTCGCCCAGAATGTCGGTCAGCACGGCCCAGCGGCCATCCTCTTCCAGAATCAGGCCCATGGCGACACCCGCCACCGGCGATTTCAGCGGCACGCCCGCATCCATCATGCTGAGGCTGCCACCGCAGACCGAGGCCATCGACGACGAGCCGTTCGACTCGGTGATCTCGGACACGACACGGATGGTATAGGGGAAGTCGGTCGGGGCCGGCAGCACCGCCTGCAAGGCACGCCAAGCCAGCTTGCCATGGCCGATTTCACGGCGACCGGGGCTGCCCACGCGGCCAACCTCGCCCACCGAATAGGGCGGGAAGTTGTAATGCAGCAGGAAGTTGGACCGGCTGTTGCCGTTCAGCGCGTCGATGATCTGTTCATCCTCGCCCGTGCCGAGCGTGGTCACGACCAGCCCCTGGGTTTCGCCACGGGTGAACAGGGCCGAACCATGGGTACGCGGCAGGATGCCGGTTTCGGCCGAGATGGCGCGCACGGTCTTGTTGTCACGACCATCAATCCGGGCACCACCCGAGATAATGTCGCCGCGCAGGATCGACGATTCCAGCTTCTTGATCGCCGAGCCCAGGTTGATGTTGGCCTGATCCTCGCTGCTGAGCGTGGCCTTGATCGCCGCCACGGCGGCGTCAATCGCCGTCGTACGCTCTTGCTTGTCGCGCAGCGCGAAGGCGGCGCGCATCTGGGTTTCGCCCACCGCTTTGACACTGGCATACAATGCCGAAAAATCGGGCGGGGTGAAATCCATCGGCTCTTTGGCGCAGTCTTCGGCAAAGTCCACGATCAGCTTGATCGCCGGCTGCATCTGGGCATGGCCGAACTTGACGGCGCCCAGCATTTCATCTTCGGTCAATTCATAGGCTTCGGATTCCACCATCATCACGGCGTCTCGGGTGCCGGCGATGACAAGGTCAAGGCGTTGCTCGGGGTTACCGCGCAGATGGGTCATGTCATCCATCGGCGGGTTCAGCGTATAGGCACCTTTGGAAAAACCGATGCGGGCCGCACCGATGGGGCCCATGAAGGGCACACCGGAAATCGTCAGCGCGGCGGATACCGCGATCATGGCGACGATATCGGGGTCGTTCACCAGATCGCAGGACAGAACGGTGGCCATCACCAGCACTTCGTTCTTGAAGCCATCGACGAACAGCGGGCGGCAAGGGCGGTCGATCAGGCGCGATGTCAGGGTTTCTTTCTCGGACGGGCGTGCTTCGCGTTTGAAAAAGCCACCGGGGATCTTGCCGGCCGCATAGTATTTTTCCTGATAATGCACGGTCAGCGGAAAAAAGTCCTGCCCCGGCTTGGCTGATTTGGCGAAGGTCACGTTGGCCATCACCTGCGTTTCGCCATAGGTGGCGATGACAGAGCCATCGGCCTGACGGGCAACCTTGCCCGATTCCAGTGTCAGCGTATCATTGCCCCACTGGATTGATTTTCTAGTCACATTGAACATATGTCGCATCCTCTGGGGTCAGCCCGGCGTTCCGGGTTCCCCTGTTTTGGCGGCCCCATTGCCGCCGCCCCCGATCCTTTGCATGTGCCCGGGGGTAAGGGCCGCACGTCGCAGATGACGTGGGCTCTACAGGAAAACGGCTAGCATGTGAAGCGGGTTGTCGCGTCAGGGTGTTCAGACAGGCATTCGACTTGAAAAGTCGTTGACACGTCGAAACATGACAGCCCTGTCGTCCACGGAAGCTGAACTGAGACAGGTTTGTCGTGAAAGGGCGTGGAATTCCACCGAGGCTGGGATGAGGAATGCAAGCGGGTCAACGACATCTGACCTGGCGGCAAGATCCGGCGTGTGAAAAACCTGGCTTTCAGGATGCCGCGTTCATGGTGGCGATCTGTGCATCAGTTGGACCGATTGTCGGCAGTCAAACCCCTTGTTCATCCTGCCAGGAAGAGTCCATTTCCGCAGACCCCTGGGTTTAGGCAGGATTACTGTTGGCCGGACAGTCCTGTATAGCTGCGCCGCCAGTGGTGCTGGATGCAACACAGTGGTCAGTTCGGCGCGGTGGACGTCAGCATCACTTCGACCCTGCGGTTTCTGGCGCGGCCTTCCTGGGTCTGGTTGGAGGCGCGCGGTGACAGATAACCCGCACCCTGTGCATCAATCCGGCCGGCTGACGCGTCATATGTCTTGATCAGCCAGTCGCGCACGGCGGCGGCACGCTGGCGCGACAGCGTGACGTTTGCGGCCAGGCTGCCAGAGGCGTCGGTATGCCCCACCAGCGTCACGGCCACGGTCGGATTCGCTTTCAGCCATTCCGCCAAGGCCGCCAAGCTCGCATAGGTACCCGGTTCCAGGTTGGCTTTGCCCGACTCAAAGACCAAGTCATCCAACGGCACGGACCCGGTGGTCAACAGTGTTTCCTCAAATCCGGAAAGCGCTTTGGGAACCGAGGTTGGCACCTGAGATTGTGACGCTTGCGGCACTGGTGCCGACGTGTGCGGGGGCACGACGCCTGACGGTGATGTGCGGGGTTGTGCACTGACTGCGCCCGACGCAATGACCGAGGTGATCTGGACAAAGCCCTGATCCGCGGTGCGGCTGACCAGCAGCGTGGTGGCATCCCCGGCCGAGTTCATGGCGGCGAGATATTGAAAATCGCCAAGATCGACATGCATTGCCGGTTCGGGCAGAACGTCGATGGCAAAGCGGAAATCAAAGCCGCCACATTCGGTTGTCTGGCACGTGAACAGGGTGCGAAAGCCTTGGGCGGTCAATTGATCGGCCAAAGGTCGCAGCAGGGACAGGGTATTGTCATCCCTGCCATCCAGCCGCCACGCGGTCTGATCAAGTGTTCCCGTCACAGTTTGACTTGGGACCTTGCTGCCGTCAAAGGCGGCGGTCGGCATGGCGTACCGGGCCGGCGATTCCGTGCGGCTGCCGATCTGTACCGCGCCGGCGGGCAGGTTCAGTGTTTGGGCCGCCAAGGGTCCGGTCAGCATCAAAACGATTGGCGCGGCAAGGATCAGCGGGGGTTTGGTCACGGACGCGGCCTGTTCTGGCTTATGGCTGGCGATAGTGATAGCCGCCAAGGGCCACCATCCCAAGACGTTCGTACAAGGTGCGCGCCGGTTGGTTGGACTGTGTCACCGCCAAACCCAACGTATCAGCACCCTGGGCCTTGGACCAGTGCGCTGCTGCTGCCAACAGGTTTTGCGCGGAACCCTGCCGGCGATGCGGGGGGGAAACCTCCAGCGCGTGCACCATGGCGACCTGTCCGTGCAGGGCGACATAGGCGACCCCCACGGCACGGTCGCCTTGCCGCGCCAGCAACGCGGTTTTGGGGCCGATGGCACGGTCCATGACCGCAAGGCGCGCAGGCCCGATCCCGGCCTCGGCCCATAATTGCACAGCGATCTGCAGCGGTGGCCAATGCACAAAGCTGGTCATGCGCGGTGGCGGCGCAAATTGCGCGATGGGGGCGGCATAAGTCAGAACCGGGTCAACGATGCGATACCCAAGGTCAGACAGTGCCGTGTCGAGCGCGCCGTCTTGTGGCCGGATCATGAACAGCGGGCCCTGCGGCATCGCCGCCACGGCCAGGGCAATATCCGCGACCTGCCAATCGCTTTCCAGGGTTGCCGCCGAGACGCGCTTGCCACCGCCTGCGCCGTCGCGCAGACGCCACGGCCCCAGTCGGCAGGACGCAAAGGGCGGCCATGTGGCCTCCATCACTTGGGCGAGGATGGATTGGCTTGGCAGATTGGTCATGCGCCCAGAAGGGCGTTCAGGCGTGCCAGCGCCTCGTCAAGCCGTGCCGGATCGGTGCCACGGATCACCAGATTGGTCCCATAGTCGCCGTTCAGATTGAAAGGATAGGACCCCATCGACAGATCAGGGTATTGGGCGGCGAAATCGGCAAAGGCTGTGGCAATCTCGCCCTCGCCCCGCATCAGGCGCAGCGTGCGGCTGAGCAACAACGCGCCACCCGTCAGAGTTGGCAGCACGCCCGCCAGCATCGCCTCGAATATCTTTGGCACGCCGGCCATCACGTGGACATTGCCCAGCGTGAAGCCGGGGGCAATCGAGACGGGGTTGTCGATGAGGGTGGCACCAACCGGAATGCGGGCCATGCGCTGACGCGCCGCGTTGAACTCGATGTTTCTGCCGCCGTAATAATCGCCCAGCAGTTTCATCGCGTCGGGGCGGTGTGTGATGGCAACGCCGAACGCGTCTGCGATGGCGTCAGCCGTTATGTCATCATGGGTCGGGCCGATGCCACCCGAGGTGAACACATGGTCAAAGGCCGCGCGCAAGGCATTGATGCCCGCCACAATCGCTGCGCGGTCATCCGCCACAACCCGAACCTCACACAGGGTAATGCCACGTTCGGTGAGCTGCCCTGCCAGATGGTGCATGTTGCTGTCGCGGGTGCGGCCGGACAGGATTTCGTCGCCAATGACCAGCATTGCGGCAGTCGGATTTTTGGGCATGGGGCACCTCCTGCCTGCGGTATAGTCCCGCGGCTCTGGCAAAGGCCAGTGGTTTGGGATATTCACGGCGCAACAATCGGAGGATTAGGTCATGGATGACATGCGCGGGCGTGTCACGCGGGATGGTATTCGTATCTATGAAGATGCGGATTTCGCAGGCATGCGCGCCGCCGGGCGCATTGCCGCCCAGATCCTGGACGATGTCGGTCCGCTGGTTGTGCCGGGTGCGACGACGGCCGAACTGGATGATTTCATCAGACAGGAGGTTGCGCGCCACAATGCCGTGTCAGCGACAATCGGTTACAAGGGTTATGAACACGCCTCGTGCATTTCCGTCAACCATGTGGTCTGCCACGGGATTCCCGGCAGCCGGGTAAAAGGCGGGGCCAGCCCGGTTCTGTCGGAAGGCGATATCCTGAACATCGATGTCACGGTGATCTTGGACGGCTGGTTCGGTGATACCAGTCGGATGTATGCGGCCGGTGTGGTGAAACCATGGCGTCAACGGCTGATCGAGGTCACGCATGAGGCGCTGATGCGCGGGATTGCGGCGGTCCAACCGGGCCAGACCTTTGGCGATATCGGGTTCGCGATCCAAAGCTTTGTCGAGGCGAACCGCATGTCGGTGGTGCGGGATTTTTGTGGTCATGGTCTGGGCCGGGTGTTTCATGCGCCGCCCAATGTGCTGCATTATGGGCGGCGCGGCACCGGGCCTGTGCTGGAGGAGGGCATGTTCTTCACGATCGAGCCGATGGTGAATCTGGGCCGCCCCGAGACGAAGGTGCTTGCAGATGACTGGACTGCCGTCACCCGCGACGGCCGGGATTCTGCGCAGTTCGAGCATTCGATCGGCGTGACGGCCACGGGCTGCGAGATTTTCACGCTGTCGCCGGGGGGGATGTTCTTGCGTCCCTGAGCGGCGGGAACACCCGGGGCGCCGCCCCGGACCCCGGAATATTTGAACCAAAATGAAAGGGTCAGGGTCTGGCGCGTGACGGGCGGGGAGTGCCCAGTCTTGGGTTGAGTTTTCCTGCGATCAGCCAGGCGAGGCCCATCAGACCTGCCGTCGTGGCAAAGATGGCGGCTGTCGGTGCGACATAGAGCACGGCCCAGGCCATGCCCGGCGTGACGATCGATGAGACGTCGCGGAAACTGGAATAGACCGCCGACATCTCGGTCCGTTCAGAGGGTTTGACCGACATCAGGAATGGCAGGCCGCCGATCACGTCAAGTGTGACCAGCAGGACCGACGCAGCCATCATCGTGATCACGGTCAGCCATGGCAGCGGTGCGACCAGAGCGGACAGAAGGAACAAAGCACCGCAAATGGCAAAGGCGCGGCGGACCGAGATGCGGACCGAGGCGCGACGCGAAAGGCGAAGGATCAGGGGGGCGGCGAACAGAAGCGCGTTGGAGGCGGACAATGCCATACCGCCGACCTTGTTGCCCAGGCCCTGCTCAATGCAGAAATAGGGCAGGTAGACCACATAGACCCACCAACCCGTCGAGCGGATCACCGCAAAAAGCCATCCGGCGATCAGCCTAGGCCGTGCGGCAAATCGGCCAAGATAGGCCATCGGATTGACGGGGGGGCCAGCCGCCTTGGTGATTTGCTTGCCATTGCCCAGGCGCAGCACCCAAAAGGTCGTGATCAGTGCAGCGGCAAAGCAGCCCGCGATCAAGAACGGCAAAGGCGGCCATTGGTCATGCAGCCAGACGCCGAGGACGGGCCCGATGGCCCAGGGGGCGGCTGAATAGAACATCTGCAGGCTTTGGCTGCGGCCGAGATTGGCCCGATCAACATAGTCCATCACATAGGCGTTGAAGCAGACGAAGTTCGTGACGGTCGCCATCGCGTTGCCTATCAGCGACAGGGCCGCCGTCAGGGGCGTGCCGATCAGGGCCAGTGACATGCCGACAAAATACATCAGGCAGCCGGTGGTGAACATCCAACGGCGTGCAACATAGCGGCTGGCCCATGGCACCATCAGGCCCCAGCCCAGCGAGATGACCCCGGCCAGAAAGTAGATCTTTGACGCGTCCTGCGTCGATCCCATGGCATCGCGCACGACCAGCGGCATGACGGAAATCAGCGAGGCCCGCACCGCTGCCTCTAACCCCGCCAGCAGGGCGAAGCTCTTCAGATTGGGCAGGCGGAATGGAAAATCGGCGGGGTCCATAGCGCATTTGCCGCGAAATGCGGCCGGGCTGCACGAGCAAAGGCGACAGAACGACTCAATTTGCGACCCGGATGGCGGACCTGGGGCACATGACAGCGCCGGCGGGTTTTGACGTTTCAACACTCCCGCCGGATCGACAGCGGCCCCGTGCTGCTTGGCCGTGTCGGGGCGGATCATCTGATCCAGAGCGAAAGCGGGGCTGCCAATGGCGACAGTCGTGCCGAGCTAAAGCATGTCTGGTTGCCATGGAATCGAAAATCGTTGCCTGTCGCCAAGGCTCGAACGCGTTTTTCGATTGGCATGTTTCGCTGAAAACCAAACACGGCCCAAATGTTTGATCCGCCAAAACGGGATCTTCACAATTGGATCAAGTGGTGATGATATCCGCCGCGTGGGAAACTGCAGAATCAGCCACGATCCCTGTGGCAAGATATGGAGAACTAACTTATGCGCAGCCTGATCGCCCTTTCCGTTGCTGCCTTGGCACTGACGGCCACGACGGCCTTTGCAGGCCAAGTTGAATATGGCTATGGCGTCTTCTCTCCCGAGACGGGCGTGATTTGTGATCGTGAAGGCAACTTCTGCGCGGACGGCACCGGCATTTCCGCGTCTTGGACGGATCAGTATCTGGGCGCCGAGGCTGCCCACAATCTTGGCGAGTATGATACAACTGAGTTCGTGCTGCACAACGGCGTGTCATGCATCGTTGCTGACCAGACATGTACCCTGCATGGCAGGACCAATAAGGCCAGCAAGAAGATCCAGAAGATGGTCTTCAGCAGGTAATCGCCTTTGGCGGCAGCGGCCGTTCCGGGCTGCTGCCGATCCCTTATTGAGAACCGTCGCGACT
>JBAXXO010000129.1:0-9387 GCA_037127855.1 Alphaproteobacteria bacterium | reverse complement strand
GGTCAGCCGCCCGAACACCGATTGCCGGAACAGCCCGTCGAGCCGGTGGACGGTGTTCCCTCCGATACGATTGCCACGCAATGAAGCTGACGCCAGCTCGGACAGCCCGAGTGCGTCGTCAAGCTCTCGCATCACAACGATACCGCCCTCCGGACTGATCTGCGCGCCCGCACTCTCTGGGTGATCCATTACACAGGTCCCGCGCAGCCGCCAAGCTCATGACATATATGAAAAATACCATGGCAAGGGCAGCAAAATCAGCGGGTTACTTGGGGAATGGGGGCAAAAGTGCTTTCGATCAGATTGAAAGGTCTTCTTTCGACATGCCATTGCTCAATGCGGCCTCAAACCACCGCGGTTTGCGCCCACGGCCTGACCAGGTATCTGATTTATCAACAGGATTTGCATATTTCGGTATCGCAGGTGAGCGTTTGCGAACCACCGTCGAGCCCGTAAGCTCTGCAAAAGTAAAGCCCTTGGCGCGCGCCAGTTCTTCAAGTTCTGCAATCACAGCCCGCTTCTTGCGATCTTCAAAAGAGGCAACGGCCTTGGAGATTTGTGCTTGCAGATCTTTCAGCTCTTTAAGCGACATTTCGTTCAGATTAACATTCACGTGCTCTATTCCCCCTCTTGAACTTTCCGATGATTTACGCGCCTGTAATGGGGAAATCAAGCAACCCTATTCATTTGGGACTGCGCTTGGCAAGAATTCTTTGCAAAGTCCGACGGTGCATGGACAGTCGGCGCGCAGTTTCTGATACATTGCGGTCGCACATTTCATAGACGCGCTGGATATGTTCCCACCGCACCCGATCTGCCGACATCAGACTGTCAGGCGGTGGAACATTTACCTCACTTTGTGCAAGCAGTGCATTGGTTATATCATCGGCATCGGCAGGTTTAGAAAGATAATCTATTGCGCCGATCTTGACCGCTGCAACAGCCGTTGCGATCGCGCCATAGCCCGTCAGAACGACGACCCGGCAATCTGGACGTTGGGCATAGAGTGCCTCGACCACCTGAAGCCCGTTTCCATCTGCCAGCCGCAGATCGACAACCGCAAAGGCGGGCGGCCGAACCGCCGCTACCGCGCAGCCAGCGGCGACGCTGTCGGCAGTTTCAGGTTGAAACCCACGCTTTTCCATAGCCTTGGCCAGGCGTTTGACAAAAGCCTCATCATCATCGACCAACAGCAATGTCCGGTCGACGCCCAGATCTTGGGAAACTTCATTCATCACAACCCATCTCTTTCGTAACCCTTTGCCTAAGATTCAAACTGACTTCAAGAAGCACCCAACCCTATCAGCGATTTCGGCCGCCGTCGTGTCACGCTGAAAAAAGTCCACAAAACCGGTTTTCGGCAGCATCAGGTAAGTTAGCGTGGTATGATCAACTTCGTACTGTCCCGATGTATTTTCCGGCAGTTTGTAATAGACCTTGAAAGCCGCCGCCGCTGCCTTGACCTGCTCGGGGCTTCCCGTCAATCCAACCAGCGTGTCACCAAAATTCGCTGTGTACTTCAACAAGGCCGCTGGTGTGTCACGCATGGGGTCAACCGTGATGAAAACGGGCGTCACATCAATTCCCTTGCCCGCCAGCAAAGTCGCGGCCTCGACATTGCGGGCGTTGTCCAGCGGGCAGACATCCGGACAGGAGGCAAAACCGAAATAGACAAGTGCCGGTTTTGCAAAGATCTGTTGGTCCGTCACAGCCCGGCCAGTTTGGTTGACAAGATCAAACGGCCCGCCGATGGGCCCACCCGCAACATTTCCCGACCGACAGGCCGCAAAGGGATCACTGGCCCGCGACAGCCACAATTGACCCACGTTCCATCCCAGAAAGGCGATGATGGCGATCGCGCCAGCGCCAGCGTACAATTTGCCCACGGTTCTATCCTCTTTCGTTGGCATCATTAATCGTTCAGAACGGTTGGGACCACAATGCGTGTTCATCGTCCCAGACCGCAGGATCGCCATGTTCGCCAAAAGATCGCCTCGAATGAACAACTTCAAGAATGGCGACCTGGTTCCGTTGCGGACATTGACCAACCTGCGCTGGATGGCAATCGCGGGGCAAATTGCGGCGCTTACTGTGGCACCGCTCTATTTCAACATAGCACTGCCATGGGGTCTGTGTGCGGCGGCAGTTGGTGCTTCGGTGATCGCTAATGTGGTCTTCATGACTGTGTTTCCGGCCAACAAGCGACTGGCCGAGCATGAGGCGCTGGCGATGATGTTATTCGACTTGTGCCAGTTGGCCCAGTTGTTGACAGCAGCTGGCGGCCTGACAAACCCGTTTGCCCTGCTGATCCTTGCGCCAGTTACAATATCGGCCACCGCGCTTAATCTGCGATCTACGGTGATCGTGGCGCTGACGGCTGTCGGGCTGGTCGGTTTGATCGCCATGTTCGGGCTGCCGTTGCGATATATGGACGGCACAACGCTGGAGGTACCGACACTGCTGCGATTTGGCTCTTTGCTGTCAATCATCATCGGCATCGTTTTCATAGCCATGTATTCTCGCCGCGTCGCAACTGAAATACGTGTCATGTCAGATGCGCTTTTTGCCGCACAGATGGCGCTGGCCCGTGAGCAGAAATTGACCGATATGGGCGGCGTTGTTGCCGCGACAGCGCACGAACTTGGCACCCCACTCGCCACTATAAAGCTTGTCAGCACCGAGATGATTGACGAATTGCAGGGCAAGGATGGCCTGATGCAAGACGCAATCTTGATCCGAGAGCAGGCCGATCGTTGTCGTGACATTTTGCGCTCGATGGGCCAAGTGGGCAAAGATGATCTGCATTTGAAGCAGGCGCCATTGACCGCCGTTGTTCATGAGGCAGCCGGGCCGCATCTTGCCCGAGGCAAGGACGTACTGTTCGACCATGAATTGGTCCGAGGTGCGGATGCCAGACCACCCAATATCCTGCGAAAGCCCGAAGTCATTCACGGGCTGCGCAATCTGCTGCAAAATGCGGTCGATTTTGCAGCTTCAAAAGTCTGGGTCGATACAGATTGGACATCCTTTTCGATCACAGTCCGAATAACAGACGATGGTCCGGGCTTTTCGCCACAGTTGATCGGTCGAATCGGGGATCCGTATGTCCGTTTGAAACCTGCGCAGGTTAACGAAGGTTTGCGCAAAGACTACGAAGGCATGGGTCTTGGCCTTTTCATTGCCAAAACGCTGTTGGAACGCACGGGTGCCGAAATGACCTTTGCCAACGCTTTGGACCCTTTTCTGTCGCCCCTGGAAAAGCCTGAAAGATGCGGCGCCGTCGTTCTTGTAAAATGGCCAAGGTCGGCGCTCGAGGCTCCCGTCGGTCTGACCATCGGCCGCAACCGCCCTTATGGGCTGTGAACACGAATAATCCCAAGGATGCAAAGGGCACCTCGTGTATTGCCATAGGTTGTTTCTTTTGGTTAACTGTTCATTAACTTCATTATTCATAAGTTGAGGAAAGATTCGGCTTTGAAGGGTTTGGATTGAATGGCAATCGACTGGACGACGACGGCGGTGGCGATCCTGGCTGCCGTGACCGCTGGCGCTATCGGAATTGTTATCGTCATTCTGGTTGAGCGCGGGGTGAAAGGAAGACCAGCCACAGTTCTTGGCGATCAAGCAGTTTCAACTGTATTTCTATTTGATGGTGATCTGCTGGTCGATAGCACGCCGTCGGCGCGCGCATTGCTTGCTGCGTCGGCAACCGTCGGCGGACCTTGGGTCAAGGTCTTGGCCTATCTGGCACCTTATTTCCCGGATTTCGAGCGTCAGTTTCCAAGGCTGACAACAGAGGGCACCATGACGCTTGCCTCCAGCCCTGCTGCCGGCAATCCGATGATACTGCAAGCCGAAGCACGGAGTGGCCTGACCCGTCTGGTTCTGATCGATCCGGAGAGTGAGAATCTTGCACCAGGCCAAGATCTGATGACAATGCGCGCAATGAACGAGGAGTTGGATTTCCTGCGCACGACGGTGTCAAAGGCCCCCATTCTGATCTGGCGCGAACGCGGCAACGGCGATGTGATCTGGGCGAATGGTGCCTATTTGCTGCGGGTTGGCGATTTGAATGAACCTGGGCAAGAGTTCTCATGGCCCTTGCCGCGACTGTTTGAGCGGGTTGCAAGCGAGCAAGGTGTCTCGGGACAGCGACAAAAAGTGAGTTTGAAAGGTGGCGGCACCGCGTGGTACGAGTCGTACACAGTGGCCGAAACGGATGGTCGTCTGGTTTTCGCCCTGCCGGCAGATGCCATCGTGACGGCCGAGAACGCCATGCATGACTTCATGCAGACGCTGACCAAGACTTTTGCGCATCTGCATGTGGGCCTGGCGATCTTTGACCATCAGCGCCAACTGCATCTGTTCAATCCAGCTTTGCTGGATTTGACAGGTCTGCCAGTCGATTTCCTGTCGCTGCGCCCCTCGCTGCTTTCGGTTCTGGATGCGATGCGTGATCGCAACATGATCCCTGAGCCAAAGGATTATCGTGGTTGGCGACGTCAACTTGTGGAACTTGAAAAGGCCGCTGCTTCAGGTCTGTACGAAGAGACTTGGAGCCTGCCGGGTGGCCAGACCTATCGGGTCATCGGGCGACCCCATCCAAATGGTGCGATCGCTTTGATGATCGAGGACATCTCGGGTGAGATGATTCGCACCCGTCGCTATCGCGCGGATATGGAACTTGGACAGGCAGTCATCGATCACGTTCAAGAAGCCCTTGCTGTCTTTTCAGAAAGTGGGCAACTGGTTGTTTCCAACACCGCATATGTTGATCTGTGGGGCTCTGACCCATGTGGGTCGCTGGATGATGCCAGCCTGCGGGCTCTTTGCGCGGTCTGGCGGGCCCAAAGCGCACCAAACCCGGTCTGGAGCGAGCTTGAGGATTTCGCCGCCAATCAGGGTAGTCGCACCGCATGGCATGCCGAGGCACGATTGTTGGACGGCCGCCTGATAGATTGCCGCTTTGCACCACTTGCAGGCGGTGCCACGATGATCGGTTTCAGCATCCGTGAGGTTGGCGGCACGCCAAGAACCGTATCGGCCGCAAAAGATAGGCTTCTGCGCGCGTGACATTGGGTGACCAATTCACCGAATCGCGGCTGCGATCTTGCGGCAACCGGCCCAACCGCTAAACTAGGCGGATGTCACCCAAAGATGCCATTGAACTGCACCTTTCTGACGAACATGCCACAACACGGCTGGCCCAGCTGCTTGCGCCATTGCTGACTGCGGGCGACACGGTTTTATTCGAAGGTGAGATCGGTGCCGGCAAGACCCATTTCTGCCGCAGCTTGATTCAGGCCCGTCTGGGCCACGACGAAGATGTGCCGTCACCCACCTTCACCTTGGTGCAAAGCTATGATGCGGATGTTGGGATCGTCCATGCCGACCTTTACCGGCTAACCCATCCCGACGAGGCGCGCGAATTGGGCCTGGACGAGGCTTTTCAGACCTGCATCTGCCTTGTGGAATGGCCGGACCGTTTGGGCCATGACATGGTCGATGATCCGATCCACATTGGGCTTTCAACCCAAGGCGACGGCCGCCTTGCGCGGATCGACCCCGGTGCGCGCCCGTTGATCCGAGCGTTGTTGCAGCGTCAGGCACGCAGCGAACTTGCCCGGAACTTCTTGCATCGGGCTGGCTGGCAAATGGCGCTGCGTGAACCTTTGAGCAATGATGCATCGTCCCGACGCTATGAGCGGCTGACCCTGCGCGGCGAAACTCGTCTGCTGATGGACGCTCCGCTGAACCAAGCCGATTCGGTGATTGATTTTGCGCATATTGACGGCCATCTGCGACGCCTTGGCCTGTCGGCCCCAAGGATTGACGCCGCAGATTTCGACACCGGTTTCTTGCTGATCGAGGATTTCGGCAATGGCGTCTTTGCACATCTGATGCGTTCTGACGCCGCTGTCGAACTGCCCCTGTACATGGCGGCCACCGATGTCCTTTTGCACTTGCAATCCCATCCTCCAGCCACGGGGATTCCCCGCCTGACGGATGCAGATTGGGCCAGATCGGCAGACCTTGTGCTGGGCTGGTATCGGTTTGCGATCTGCGGCGAGCGCGGCGACAGCGACCCGTTTGTGGCTGTGTTGCAAGACCATCTAAGCCGTCTGGCTGGTCTTTCGCAGGTGATGATCCTGCGCGACTATCACGCTGAAAACCTGATGTGGCTGCCAGAACGTCAAGGTTTGCAACGGGTGGGATTGCTTGATTTTCAACAGGCGCAGGTCGGTCAGCCGGGTTACGACCTGGTATCACTGCTGCAAGATGCCAGACGCGATGTCGCACAGGACCTGGAACGCCAGATCGTGCGACACTTCATTGAACACAAGGGTCTGTCGGAGTCGGCGTTTTCGGCGGGATATGCCTGTCTGGGTGCACTGCGGGCGTTGCGAATCCTGGGGATTTTTGCGCGGCTGTGCCTTGCAGATGGCAAGCCCGGCTATGTTGATATGATGCCGCGTGTCTGGGGGCATTTGCAGCGCAATCTGGCACATCCTGCCCTGCACATGCTTGCCGCAAGCTGCAAGGGGCTTTTGCCAGAACCGACGGCGGCAAATCTGGTCCGGATCAAAGCACAATGCCGCAATTTCCAGTGATGATCTTTGCCGCCGGGTTTGGCACCCGAATGGGCGCGCTGACCAAGAACCGACCCAAGCCATTGATCACCGTTGCGGGCAAAACCCTTTTGGACCATGCCCTTGACCTGACCGACCTGTCTCAGGTTTCGCGGGTGGTGGTCAACGCCCACTACAAGGCCGACCAGATCGTCCGACATCTGGCGGGTCGCCGAGTGGCCATATCACATGAACGTGAGGCGATTTTGGAAACTGGTGGCGGCTTGCGGGCTGCCTTACCAATTCTGATCGACGACCCGGTGATCACATTGAACAGCGATGCCGTCTGGACTGGCCGCAATCCGCTGCAAGAACTGTCCGACGCGTGGCGGCCGGATCAGATGGATGCGCTGTTGTTGTTGGCACCCGTTGCGGCGATCAAAGGCCATGCCGGCAAGGGCGATTTCCTGCTGGATCAGTCCGGGCGGATTTCACGCGCAAACGGCCGCGACGGACTGATCTATCTGGGCGCGCAGATTCTGCGCACCGGGCTTTTGGGAACCATCCCGCAACCCGTATTTTCACTGAACATATTATGGGACAAAATCATCGCGGAACGCCGCGCCTATGCAATCATCCATCATGGTGGCTGGTGCGATGTCGGTCGCCCCGAGAATATTGCAGAAGCCGAGTCCTTGGTGATCGGTTCGTCCTTTGTCTGATCGCAGACCCCACCTGTTCTTTCTGCCGCCCGGCGTAGATTTTGCAAGCCAACTGGTGCTGGGGCTGCAGCACAGGATGGCATCCAAGCCGCCCGAAGCCATGGCCAGGGTCGTGCTGTTCTTGAACAGCCAAAGAATGCGACGCCGGGTGCAGGATGTCATGATTTCGCAGGGTGCGCGCTTTCTGCCGAAGATGACGGTGGTGACCGAACTTGGCCAGGACATCGCCCTGTCCGACCTGCCCACCCCGATCCCCGAACTGCGGCAGCGGCTGGAACTGGCGCGGTTGATTCACCAGCTTTTGCGCGCCCAGCCAAGACTTGCACCGATGCCAGCGCGCTTTGATCTGGCCGAAAGCCTGGCAACCTTACTTGCCGAAATGCAGGACGAAGCCGTGGCACCCGAGGCATTGTCTGCGTTGGACATGTCTGGCCATTCGACCCATTGGGGTCGCACGCAGGCCTTTCTGAATATCATCACCCCTTTGTACTGGGAAAAAACCGATCAGCAGTTTCGGCAACGCGAAGCGGTGCTGCGCTTGGCCAAGAAATGGCAAGCCAGACCGCCTGACGACCCGGTGATCATCGCGGGCTCAACCGGATCGCGCGGTACGACGGCCCTGCTGATGCGCACGATTGCCGGGTTGCCGCAAGGTGCCGTCGTTTTGCCGGGCTTTGATACCAATCTTCCCGCCCATGTATGGGCTGGGATGACCGACGCGATGACCGCTGAGGATCACCCGCAATATCGGTTCTGCAAGCTGATGCTGGAACTGCAAACCTCGCCGGATCAGGTCCAGCCATGGCGCGACGTTGCGCCGCATGACCCTGACCGAAACCGCTTGATCTCGTTGTCACTCCGCCCGGCACCGGTCACCGACCAATGGCTGATGGATGGGCAGGCCCTGCCCGACTTGCCAAAAGCAACCGAAAACATCACGTTGATCGAGGCGGCCCACCCGCGTGAGGAAGCGCTGGCGATTGCCTTGATCCTGCGTCATGCCGTTGCAGACGGCAAACGGGCGGCGCTGATCACGCCTGATCGCGGACTGTCGCGGCGGGTCGCGGCGGCATTGACCCGATGGGACCTGATCGCCGATGATTCCGCGGGCAGTCCGCTTGGGATGTCGGCGCCGGGTCGTTTGTTGCGTCAGGTTGCACGGGCTTTTGCAGCGCCCATGACGGCAGATCAACTGTTGATCCTGCTGAAGCATCCGCTGGTCGCAGCCGGCGAGGGTCGCGCAGAGCATCTGGCGCTGACGCGGATGTTGGAGATGGAGTTGCGTCAGAATGGCCCGGCCTTTCCAACGCCAGACACGATATTGGGATGGGCCGAAAGTCTGCGGAATGTCGAAACCCTGCCGTGGGCCCAGTGGGTCGCGCAGATCCTGGGGCAATTTCAGGTCCCCGCGATTTGTGCACTTTCCAGCCACGTGTCCCGGCATCTTGCGGTCACCGAAGCTTTGTCGCAGGGCGTGTCTTTGGCTGTCACCGGCCATCCCTGGCAGGGCCCCGCAGGGATCGAAGCACGACGACTGATGGACTTGCTTGTGGTCGAGGCCCCCTATGGCGATGACATGTCACCTGCCGATTACGCTGCCTTTTTGGACAGCCAACTGTCCAAGGCCGAAGTCCGCGAAAGCTATACACCGCACCCGCTGGTTGCTTTCTACGGCTACCGCGAGGCGCGCGAGATGCTGGCCGAGATCGTGATTGTTGGCGGCTTGACCGACGGTGTCTGGCCCGCAATCGGCGACCCCGATCCTTGGCTGAATCGCAAGATGCGCAAGGATGTCGGTTTGTTGCTGCCCGAACGGAAAATCGGGTTGGCGGCGCATGACTTTCAGCAGGCCATGGCGGCGCAAACTGTGGTTATGACCCGCTCGGTTCGTGACGCCGAGGCTGAAACCGTGCCATCGCGTTGGCTGAACCGGCTGTGCAATCTGATGGAGGGTTTGCCCGACCGGCGCGGCCCACAGGCCCTGACCCAAATGCGCGACCGCGGACGTGGCTGGCTGGATCAGGCGCGCATGTTGGACCGCCCGAGCGCAGCACATCGCGCAGACCCAGCACTTGCCCCTGCCACCAGGCCCAGCC
>JBAXXO010000128.1:0-9393 GCA_037127855.1 Alphaproteobacteria bacterium | reverse complement strand
CGCAGCGCGGGCGGCCTTGCTACCGGCGAGCTACACCACGCGGCGGGACACGATCAGCCGCAGCCGCCCTTGAACACCAGGCAAAGCCGCGAGGCATTGCAGGCCCAACACCGCCCCGCCCATCGCTCTGGCCGTTCGGCCAAGATCGAAGCCGACCCCGAACCCAAGGCGCTCATCCTCGCCCGAATCGCCACCTTGACCTTCGCGCAAATCGTGTCGGACCTCCGCGCCACCTTTCCGCCCGACCGGTAGTGCAGCCATCCCGGCCTTGGCGGCCGGTGGCAGAAACGGCAGACCGAATGACCGGCCAAAGCGGCCACCGGCCATCATCAGACGCGATGGACAGCAATCGCAGGTAACTGGAAAAGTATCAGATAATACCGTATCAGACCCTATTCTGTGGCACTGTCAGACCTTAAGATTTACGACATTCAGGATTTCTATCGCGATTTCAACATCGAATTGGCGGTTGCCCAAGGCACACGGACGAACGACCTACCATTCCGCGATCGAGCCATCCGTGTGGCGCCAAACCGGCGCGCGCCAGCGATGGCCGGTCCTTGCCGCCTCGATGACCCGCGCTTCGTCTACCTCGATACCAAGCCCGGGTCCGGTGGGAATCGACAAATACCCGTTTTGCAGAATGAATCCATGACCCGGCAGCGTGTAATCGGTCAGATCGCCGCCCTGATTGTAATGGATTCCAAGGCTTTGTTCCTGAATGAATGCGTTGTGACAGACCGCATCCACCTGCAGGCAGGCGGCCAGAGCGATGGGGCCCAGCGGGCAATGCGGGGCAAGGGCGATGTCATAGGCCTCGGCCCAATGCCCGATCCGTACCATCTCGGATATCCCGCCGACATGGGCGGTGTCGGGGTTGATCACCTGTGCCGCGCGCCGTTCGAACACCTGTTTGAAGTCATAGCGGCTGTGCAGCCTCTCGCCGATGCACAGCGGGATCGAGGTGGCGCGGGCCAGATCGGCCATCGTCTCGACCATCGCCGACACCACGGCATCCTCGACAAAGATCGGCCGCAGCGGTTCCAGCTCTTTCAGCAACACGCGGGCCATCGGCGCATGGACGCGGCCATGAAAATCAAGGGCAAGGTCCATCGACGCCCCGACCGCCTGCCGCAATTCAAACAGCCGGTTGATGATGCCGTCGACCTTTGCATAGGTGTCGACGATTTGCAGTTCCTCGCAGATGTTGAATTTCACGGCGTCATAGCCCCGCGCCTGCATGGCACGGGCGCCCTCGATCAGATGACTGGGCCTGTCACCGCCAATCCAGCAATAGCTGCGGATCTTGTCGCGCACCGGGCCGCCCAGCAACGCATGGACCGGCACGCCTAGGGCCCGCCCCTTGATATCCCACAGCGCCATGTCGATCCCGGACAACGCGCTCATCAACACCGGGCCGCCACGGTAGCAACCGTTGCGGTAGAGCATTTGCCAGATATCCTCGATCTGTGCTGGGTCACGGCCAATCAGAAAATCGGCCAGTTCGGCGATCTTGGCCGCCAAAGTCTCGGCATGACCCTCTAGCACCGGCTCACCCCAACCCGACAGTCCGGCGTCGGTTTCGATCTTCAGAAACAGCCAGCGGGGTGCAACGACGAAGGTTTTCAGGGCGGTGATCTTCATGAAAGGGCTCCTTTGACAACAGATCCGTCCGTCGGCGGGACACGCACCGACCAGCCCTTTTCCACAACGGGCAACCGCCAGCGCAACTGTCCCGGCCGCTCGGCCTGCGCCAGATCATCGACCATCGCCGTGGCGGGTACAACGGCGATCTGGTGGACCGGCCGATCCTGCGGCCAACTGCCAAAATCGACCCAAAGGCCAAAAGCGGTCAGATCCTCAGACCAGTCAAATCGGATGCCGCCATCCTGCGCGACCACTTCGGCGGCAGCCCCCTTGGGGGCCAAGGCGCAGGATTTCTGCATCAAGCCTTCGTGCAAAGTCCCGACTTTGGTCAGGTTCCTTGCAGGATGATGCGGCAAGTCATGGTGCGTTCCGTCGGTCACCAGTGCGGGCATCCCATCCAGCCGCAATTCATCGGGTGGCGCAGTCGCCAGCAAGGCGTGCTGGTTCCACAGATACGGCAGGGGCCGCGCTGCGCGGTTGGTTACGCGGTACTGCGCCGACATCGCCGCGCCTTCCAGTATCAAAACTCGTTCAAAGACAAAGTCCGGCGCATTACAGGCCGCAGTGCAGAGCCCCGGCTCTGCCTCGCCCGCTATCTGCCACGGCCGCCCCCAGACGGCACCGTGGTCCCACAAAGCCCCCCATGCCGGATGGCTGCCCTTGCCGATGGTCGGAAAGCATTCGTCCCAAGCCCACGCTTGCGCCGCGCCATAGCCGGCCTCATCGCCTGGCTGCCCCAGATACGGCCCCTCGACAAGCCACTGCCGCCCGCTGCGCAGATCTGTCAGGCTGCTGATCGGGGCGCCGAATGCGGGTTCCATCGTCACGCGCATGCGGTCCGATGCCAATGTGATCGTCATCGCGACAGGCCACAGGTCAGATGACGCGCCCGCACCGTCACGACCCAGAATAGAAAAACACCAGGATCGCACCCGGATTGACCAACTTGTCCGTGAAGCCCCCCGTCATCACCCCCGTCAACACCCTCGTCAGCCCGTCGGCATCGGTCACCACATAGATCGTCTGGTGATCGGGGCTGATGGCCGTATCCGGGTAACGGTTCAATGGGTGAGAATAGCGCTCGATCGGGCCCAGACGGGTCTTGCCATCCGCCGCCAGCGGGATGCGATAGATCGAGCCGCGTTTCAGCGCTGTCACCAGCAACGCATTGTCAAATCCCGCGATGCCGCCGGCCTCAGCCCGGTACGCCTCGATGCTGGAGGCGGCAACGGTGGGCCAGCAGATGAAACATCTGCCGTCGCAGGCAGGACCGGCAAAGTTCCAATCGCTGGGCACGCTGAACAGGGTGGCAAGCGGCGGACTGAAATCGCCGGCCCATTGGCCCTTATCCTGACGCGGGACGGTGGGGTCAATCGCCAGATCGCTGAACTCCAGCGTGGCGCAGGGCTGGGTGGCATCTGGCCAGCTGGCATATTGATACGCCATGTCGTCGCGACACCCCACCACAAGCGGCCAGCCACAGTTGCCGCCGGCCCGCAGCACATTGACCTCGTCATCTGTCTTTGGCCCCTGTTCGGACTCGCAAAGCGTGCCATCGGGGCCAAAGTCGATGCCAAGCATGTTGCGATGGCGATAGGTAAAGACATGGCAGCGCAGACCGTGCGGTTCGAGGTTGTCGTCCGGGACCGTGCCATCCAGATTCAGTCGCAGCGACGTGCCCTTACAGGAAAAGTAATCCTTGGCAGCCATCTCGTTTTTGCTCGGCAGGCGTCGAGACAGAGTGGACAGACGGAAATTGGCCGACTGATCACTGCCCTGATCGTCGATGGTGCAAAGAATCTTGCCATCCGGCCCGGTCTTCATGCGCCCCGAAGTGTGATCTGACCCAGCAGGCAAGCCGTCGATCCACGTCACAGGGTCTGACAATAGCCCCGTAGCGGGGTCATAACTCAGCCGGACGATCTTGGTATAGATATGCCCAAAGGCATCCTTTGGGTCCGGCCTAGTCCGCACAGCCGGGCGCACTGTGTCGTTGTAGGCGCAGGTGGTATAGACAAAGCCATGCCACGTGCCTTTCAGCAGCCCCGAGTCCAGTGCCAACCTAGACAACCCGTCTTGCCCACCGATCGATACCACTTCGGCGATCTGTATGGCAGTTTGCTTGCCGCGATCTTTCGGGTTGACCCCAAGAATGCCTCCCGCCTTGCGCAAGGTCACCCACAGCATGTCATTGGGGCCCCAAGTGATCTCCCATGGTGCTTCAAGGCCCGTGGTCAGAACGCTTTGGTGGAACGGCACCTTGTGATCCACCGCCGAACTCGGGCTGTCCTGCGCCCAAAGCGGCTGGACGGCAAACAGGCTGAGCAAGGCCATCATGCCAGAAACCTTTTGCATCACTCCCCCATCGGCATCGGTCCGGATTTGCCGTGCCGCGAACCTCTCTCATCCTAGATTGCATGCCAGCCTGGTGACAACCGGCCATTTCGGGCCGTCATTCACTTGCGCCAATGTTGCGTATGCAAGGTCGCGCTTGCAGGGTTTCGCCAACCCTCGCAATCTGGTGTCAGGTTTTGTGGGGGCAATCATGGCGATTACAGTTGTGTTCGGACAGTTTCACGACCTGGCGGAGGGTAAGCCGCGCTTTGCCGCGCAGAACGGCTACACTGGCACCCAGATGAACAATCCGACCCTGCCCGGCGAAACCTGCTGGCAGCAAAGCGATATCCGCGTCCTTGTCGAACGCATCATCCAGATCGGCCTGCCGGCGCCCCTCGTCAAGGACGGTTTCATCACCGTGACCGACCGGCCCGGCCTTGGCATCGACGACCTGAATAGCGACTTGCTGATGCAGCACCTGCAGCCCGGCGTGACCGGCATCTGCCAACCCACCGACCGATGGGATGATGAAACCTTATGGGACCGTACATGGCGCTAGGGCACCCGGTGCAGGCCCCTTAACGGCCGGACTGTCCCACCCCGGACGCCCGACCTTTTGTGGGCAGTCCGGCGGTCAGACCACGAACCCGTATAACCGCCATTCGGCCTCGGTCACCTCGGTGGCCAGCAGATCATGCTCGGCCTGTTTGATCGCCGCGAAACCCTGATGCAGCGCCGGCCCCAGTATTCGCCGCATCGCCTTTGACCCCGCAAAGGCCGTAATCGCCGCCTGCCAGTTGCCGGGCAGGGCAGTGTGATCGGCGGCCCCCGCGGCCCCTGCCACACCAGCACCCGCTCCCGCCGCAATCCCGTCCAGCGCCGTCCCCAGCGTCACTGCGGCCAACAGATAGGGATTGGCATCGACCCCCGCCACCCGATGTTCAAAGTGCCGTGTCCGGGCCGCCCCCGACGGGACGCGCAGCGCCACCGTTCGGTCCTCAACCCCCCAGGTATTCGAGGCCGGCGAATACACCGTCGAGGCAAATCGCCGCCACGAATTCAGAAACGGCGCCAGCACCAGCATGCTGTCCGCCATCGCCGCCCGTACGCCGCCAATCGCCTGCAACATCAGCGGCGACAAACTGCCATCCGCCTGATCGGCAAACAGGTTCTCGCCCGCCGTATCCGCCAGCGACAGATGCAGATGCATACCCGAACCCGACAAATGCCCGAATGGCTTGGCCATGAAACAGGCCTCGAACCCGAACCGCCGCGCAGTGGCCCGGATCAGCCGCTTGGCAAGGATGATGTCATCCGCCGCCCGCGCCAAATCGCGGTATCGCAGCGTCACCTCATACTGGCTGGGCGCATATTCCGAAATCAGCGTCTCCAGCGGCAGGTCCAGCGTCCTGGCCCCGGCATAGACGGCCTCAAAAAACGGCGACATCTCGTCCAACTCGTCCACCGACATCGTGTTGCTGGCGCCGCTGCGCCGCGAGGTCAGCGCATAGCGGGCAGGCTGCATCTGCCCGGCCGCATCGCGGTCGCGGTCCACCAGATAGAACTCCAACTCCATCGCCGCCATCGGCACGAACCGGGCTGAACGCGCCCGCGCCACCCCCGCCATCATCGCATGGCGCGGGTCGCTGGGATGCGGCCCGCCCGCTGCGTCATACATCGCGACCAGAACCAACCCGCGCCCCGTGGCCGGCAACAGCCCCAGCGTCCCCGGCACCGGCCAGCAGCGACTGTCCCCACCGCCATCGTTCTGCGTTGACAGAGCGCCCTCGACATCGTCGCCCTCGACATCTTGCGCGAACAGCGACGCGGGCATGCCACGTCCGGCGGTGAACAGCCCCTCCAACTCATGCCGCCGGATGATCTTGCCGCGGCCGATGCCATGCGCATCGGTCAGGACGATGTCGATCGCCTCGACATCGGGATGGCGGGCCAGAAAGGCGCGGACCTCTGCCAAGTCGGCACCTGTGGGGCAAGAAACGGGCATCGGCGGAACCTTTGTTGGGCAAGCTTGTTTGGGCAGCCCGTACCAGCAAATGTCAAGGGCTGGCGGCGGTCAGAACCTGATCTGCGCCTTCATCGCCCGGCCGCGGTCGCCCGCCACCTGAAACGCCGTCACCGCATCGTCGATGGCAAAACTGTGCGTGATCAGCGGCTTGACTTCGACCAATCGCTTTTGCATCAGACTGACCCCGGTGGCAAACTCGTCGTGAAACCGGAAACTGCCCTTCAACACCAGTTCCTTGGCGGTGATCACCTGCACCGGCAAGGTCATGTCGCCACCCAGACCCAGTTGCACGATCGTGCCGCCCGGTCGCAACACCGCAATCGCCGACACCAGGGCTGGCGCTGCCCCTGAACATTCGAACAGCACGTCAAAACTGCCCTTGTCCTGGGCATAGTCGGCCAAGGCAGCCGCATTCTCGGTCATGTTGATCACCACATCCGCCCCGGCTTGCCGGGCCATGGCCAGCGTGAACGGGTGCAGATCCGTGGCCACAATCAGATCGGCCCCCGCCCGCCGCGCCGCCAGAATGCACAAGAGCCCGATCGGCCCGCATCCCGTCACAAGCACCGACCTGCCCAGCAACGGCCCCGCCCTGTGTACTGCATGCAGGCACACGGCCAGTGGTTCGGCCATCGCGGCCTCACTCTCGGTCAGCCCGTCGGCCCCCACGCATTGCGCGGCCTCGGCGATCAGAAACTGTGAAAACGCGCCCTGCGAATGCGGAAAGGGCATGGCCGAGCCGAAAAACCGCATGTTCAGGCAATGGTTGAACTGCGCGGCCCGGCAGTACGTGCAGGCATGACAGGGCCGCGACGGCGAGACGGCGACAAGTTGTCCCACCTCCAGCCCGGTCACACCCGCCCCCAAGGCCGCGATGTGACCCGACACTTCATGCCCCAACACCAAAGGTTCGCGCACCCGGATCGCCGCACCGATGCCGCCGTGGTTGTAGTAGTGCAGATCCGACCCGCAAATTCCCCCAACCGCCATCCGTACCGCTACCTGTCCGGGGCCGGGTGTTCCGGCAGGCCGGTCTTCGATGCGCAGATCAAGGGCTGCGTGCAGAACGATGGCTTTCATGTGGTGACCAATCCCAAGGGGGGCCAGACCTTAGGCCGCTTTGCGGTTGACTGAGCGGGCAGCCCGTGCATCCTGACCATAACACAAGACCCGCCTGCGAGCCAAGCCACCCAGAAGTCAAGGGGAAGCCCATGTCGACAACCCTGTTTGACCTGACCGGCAAACGCGCCCTGATCACCGGATCGTCGCAAGGCATTGGTCTTGCTTTGGCGCGCGGCCTGGCCGCCGCCGGGGCCGAGGTCGTGCTGAATGGCCGTGACACCGTCAAACTGGCCACCGCCGCGACTGGCCTGCAAACGGCGGGCCATAACGTGCGCCTGCTGGCTTTTGATGCCACCGACCATCAGGGCGTGCGTGCCGCCGTGGACGGGTTCGAGGCGGATGTCGGTCCGATCGACATTCTGGTCAACAATGCCGGCATGCAGTACCGCACCCCGCTTGAGGATTTTCCGGCCGACGCCTTTGAACGTCTGCTGCAAACCAATGTGGCATCGGTGTTTCATGTCGGTCAGGCGGTGGCGCGGCACATGATCCGGCGCAAGGCGGGCAAGATTGTGAACATATGTTCGGTTCAGACAGCGCTGGCCCGTCCCGGCATCGCCCCCTATACCGCGACCAAGGGGGCGGTGGCCAACCTGACCAAGGGCATGGCGACAGATTGGGCCAAATATGGTCTGCAATGCAATGGGCTTGCACCGGGCTATTTTGACACGCCGTTGAATGCGGCCCTGGTGGCAGACCCGGTGTTCTGCGAATGGCTGGCCAAGCGCACCCCCGCCGGACGCTGGGGCAATGTCGATGAATTGATCGGGGCCTGCATCTTTCTGTCCTCTGCCGCGTCGTCTTTTGTCAATGGCACGACGATCTTTGTCGATGGCGGCATCACGGCCTCATTATGAAGCGCTGTGTGGTGATGGGCGTCTCGGGCTGCGGCAAAAGCCGGATCGGACAGGATTTTGCTAACGCTACGGGCGCGCGCTTTGTCGATGGCGACGCCCTGCACCCGCCCGAAAACATCGCCAAGATGCGCCGGGGCCAACCGCTGGACGATCTTGACCGCGCCCCATGGCTGGACAGGGTCGGCGCAACCCTGCGCGAACCTGACACGGTCGTCGCCTGTTCCGCGCTCAAACGCCGCTACCGCGACCGCATCCGGGCCGGGGCAGGGGCACCGGTGATGTTCTTGTACCTGCGCGGCCGGCGCGACACCCTGCTGCACCGCATGACCTTGCGCCCCGGCCATTTCATGCCGGTCTCGCTGCTCGACAGCCAACTTGCAACGCTGGAGGAGCCGGGCCCGGATGAGCCGCATCTGCTGGCCGATATCGAGCAGAGCCCGCAGGCAATCGTGGCACAGTTCCTGTCCGGCACCCGTGCCTTGTCGCCATGATCGACCCGCGGCACGCGTTGGCGATCCGTCGTCGTGGCCCTTGGCGCAGCTTTCAGGCCCTTGAACAGGCCGCACTGAAACGGGCCCACGGGTTCAACAACCCCCGGCTTCTTGAACCCATCGGCAACAATCTAGAGCGGGTTGCACTCAATCTGATTCAGATTGAGTGCAACCCAAGACAGGCAAGTCGTTGGTAATGTTGCGAGTTGCGTTCAATCAGGTGAACCTGATTGAACGCGACTCGCTCTAGGCCGAGGCAAACGACGACGAAGCTCTGCAAACCGTACCCATGGCAGCGTAGCCAACCTCAATCCCGTCAGGCAAACCCGGTGCCGTTCAACCTGATCCTTTGGTGACTTTCGTATTGCAGTTCCGAGATGGAGCTGGCCGTATGTCACTTGCCAAAGCCCCTGCGAGTGTTCGTCCACGAGGAACTTCGTCATCGTCTTGATGGTCTTGCTTGCTGGCGAGCTTTTGGTGGTTGAAGACTTCCGGATGGCTGATCGTATGGCTCTGGTCAAGGAAGCTGAAGTGGCTGACTACCGGCTTCGACTGCCAAAAGGTGGTTTGGATTTCAACGGGCCTCGAAGTCAGGGATGCATCATTGAGAATGATTATTACATCTATAGTTATCAGACATGTTTCATACTTCGGAAATTTACCGGTGATGGAGGACGCTTCTTCGAGTATATATACCATAAACCAGTTGCGTTTTCCCGTTTCTATGATCGGAGTGAGCACTCCTACTATTTCAACGAATCAGTTTTAGGAAAGGCACTTGCGGTTATCCGCGAAGAGTAGGCAATTCAGAGGTATGAAAGCGGGTAACATGGTGTTCACCACCTGACCGATGAGTCCCGTTGTCTTTCCGGCATTCTATTATGACGGCATGATACGAAATCACAATTGCCTA
>JBAXXO010000127.1:0-9395 GCA_037127855.1 Alphaproteobacteria bacterium | reverse complement strand
GAATGCAGCACCTCGAGCAATTTGCGCACATCTTCGAAATGCAGGCCGGTCGTGGGTTCGTCCAGAATATAGAGAGTTTTTCCGGTGGCGCGGCGGCTGAGCTCTTTGGACAGTTTGACGCGCTGCGCCTCGCCGCCTGACAAGGTGGTGGCCTGTTGCCCCACCTTGATGTAGCCTAGTCCGACCTCGCACAGGGCATCCATTTTTTCGCGAATGCCGGGCACGGCCTGAAAAAAGCTGGCCGCATCTTCACAGGTCATATCAAGAACATCGGCAATGCTTTTGTTCTTGAATTTTATTTCCAGAGTCTCGCGATTGTAGCGGTGCCCTTTGCAGGTCTCGCAGGTCACATAGACATCGGGTAGAAAGTTCATCTCGATCTTGAGCAGCCCATCGCCCTGACACGCCTCGCAGCGCCCGCCCTTGACGTTGAAGCTGAACCTGCCGGGGCCATAACCGCGCGCCTTGGATTCGGGCAGGCCCGCAAACCAGTCGCGGATCGGGGTAAAGGCACCGGTATAGGTCGCGGGATTGGACCGGGGCGTGCGACCGATGGCCCGCTGGTCGATGTCGATGACCTTGTCGAGATGTTCAAACCCCTTGATCGTCTCGCAGGGGGAGGGGGTTTCGTGGGCGCCGTTCAGCCGCATGGCGGCGGTCTTGAACAGGGTTTCGATGGTCAGCGTTGATTTTCCGCCGCCCGAAACCCCCGTAACGCAGACGAATTTCCCCAAAGGAAACTCGGCCGTGACGTGCTTGAGGTTGTTTCCCGTCGCGCCGACCACCGTCAGTTTCTTGCCATTGCCCGTGCGGCGGGTCTTGGGCACAGCGATTTCGCGGCTGCCTGACAGATATTGGCCGGTCACGCTGGCAGGATCGGCAGCAATTTCGGCTGGCGTGCCGCGTGCCACCACATGACCACCATGCACGCCCGCACCCGGACCCATGTCAAAGACATAATCCGCCTCGCGGATCGCATCCTCGTCATGTTCGACCACCAGCACGGTATTGCCCGCGTCGCGCAGATTTTTCAGCGTGGTCAACAGCCGGTCATTGTCGCGCTGATGCAGGCCGATCGAGGGTTCGTCCAGCACATACAAGACCCCAGTCAGGCCAGAACCGATCTGCGAAGCAAGGCGAATGCGCTGGCTTTCCCCACCCGACAGCGTGCCCGCACTGCGGCTCATGGTCAGGTAGTTCAGGCCGACATTCACAAGAAAACCAAGGCGTTCGCGAATTTCCTTCAAAATGGCCCGGGCGATCTCGTTCTGCTGGCCCGTCAGGGACGTGGGCACTTGGCCGATCCAGTCATGCGCCTCTTGAATCGACATCCTGACGACCTGTCCCACATGCAGCCCGGCGATCTTGACCGCCAAAGCCTCGGGGCGCAAGCGGTAGCCCTCGCAGGCGCCGCAAGGGCGGTTGTTCTGAAAACGCTCCATATCTTCACGCGACCAGGCCGAGTCGGTTTCCTTGTAGCGGCGTTCCAGATTGGGCAGGATACCCTCAAACACCCGTTTGACCTGATAGATGCGACCGGATTCATCGTATCGAAACTCGATTTCCTCGCCACCTGAACCGCGCAGAAACACCTGTTTGACGGGTTCGGACAGGTCTTTCCATTTGGTTTTCTTGTCAAAGCCATAGTGTTTGGCCATGGCGTCAATGGTTTGCAGGAAATAGGGCGATTTCGACTTGGCCCAAGGTGCGATGGCACCCTGTGTCAGGGTCAGGCCCTGATCGGGGACGACAAGGCGTTCATCAAAGAACAGTTCCATCCCCAAACCGCCGCAGACCGGGCAGGCCCCGAACGGGGCATTGAACGAAAACAGGCGCGGCTCGATCTCGGCGATGGTGAAACCGCTGACAGGGCAGGCGAATTTCTCGGAATAGGTGATGCGCGCACCTTCACCTTCGGCCGGGGCCAGTTCGACCACCGCAATGCCGTCGGCAAGGTTCAGCGCCGTGCGAAAACTGTCGGCAAGCCGGGTTTCGATGCCGGCCTTGACCACGATGCGGTCCACCACGACATCGACGTCATGGCGCAGTTTCTTGTCCAACGTCGGCGGTTCGTCCAGATCGTAGAACGTGCCATCAACCTTGACGCGCTGGAACCCCTGCTTGCGCAGATCGATGAACTCTTTCTTGTACTCGCCCTTGCGGTCGCGAATGATCGGGGCCAGCAGATAGGCGCGGGTTCCCTCTTCCATCGCGGTCACCGCATCGACCATGTCCTGTACCTGCATGGCGGTGATGGGCAAACCAGTGGCGGGGCTGAACGGGGTTCCGACGCGTGCGAACAGCAGGCGCAAATAGTCATAGATCTCGGTCACCGTGCCAACGGTCGAACGCGGATTCTTCGAGGTGGTCTTTTGTTCGATCGAGATGGCGGGCGACAGGCCCGATATGTGATCAACGTCAGGTTTTCCTTGCATGTCAAGGAATTGGCGGGCATAGGCGCTAAGGCTTTCGACATAGCGGCGCTGACCCTCGGCATAGATCGTGTCAAATGCCAGCGAGGATTTGCCCGACCCCGACAATCCTGTGATCACCACCAACCGGTCTCGGGGGATGTCGACATCCACATTTTTCAGGTTATGCTCACGCGCACCGCGCACTTCAATGAACTTTTGCTCGGCCATCACCAATCCTCACGTAAGAAATGCAAGATAGAGGGGAATCCTAGGGTTTCCAACTGGAAAAAGTGAACGAAGTATGAACTTCTCGCCATAGCCGGAAATTCTTCATGGCTGACTTACTTCATCGCCCAGATTCTTTCTTGGCCAGGAACTTGTCGCGGCATCGCATCTTCACTCTTACAACAGAGTTCTCAAAAGTCCCCCAGATTTCCCATTTCCCCATCCTGCTGACCCGACCAATAGGACCGCCAAACCGGCGACCCGCTTCACGCCCCTGCGCTGGATGGGATATCCGCCGCACAGCATCGGCAGAAGGGGCGACAGGGTGGCGGGTAGGCGCAATCGACCCATCACAGCAAACAGCGCCCAAGCCCGCACAACCGGCCGCAGAAATTCTGCTTCTGAGAAACATGAAATCTGTATGACAGTCTTGCAAAATATTGGCGAAGGTTCAGTATCAGTTGCATGAAACTTCTGACCCTAGTGCTATGCTGTTTGGCGCAGAAGGCTGTGGCCGATGATCTTTGCTCGCTTGCGGTCGATCTGAACCGTGTCGTGGTGGCCGAGACGGGCTATGTGCCGGTGCTTTGCCCAGCGATAGGCTTTACCGCCGTGCCGCCCGCCCAAAGCCTGCGATCGCAAGCCGGGGCCTATTTGCCCGCCTCAGGACAGATCGAACTGGCACCCGACCTCGACCTTGCGACTGCTTACGGTCAAAGTTACCTGTTGCACGAACTGGTTCACGCCGCGCAATTCGCCAATGGGGCCGACACGCGGGCCCCCTGCCCCGCCGCACTTGAGGCCGAGGCCTATACCGTCCAAGCCAGTTTTCTGCGCCAGCACGGTCTGGGTCAGGATGCCTTGCTGGTGTCGCTGCTGGCCGGACAGTTGGGCAGTTGCGGCAGGACCGACAATTAGGGTCAGTTGCGCTTCATCTGACGTGGATTTGGGGCGAGTTGCCCTCTATGTGAATCAGATTGAGGGCAGTCATCTCCGGCACGACAACCTTCAGATGTTCAGCGCCCGGCCATAAGCATCAAGCACCGATTCATGCATCATTTCCGACAGGGTCGGGTGCGGGAAGACCGCGCTCATCAGGTCTTGTTCGGTCGTCTCCAACTGCCGCCCGATCACATAGCCCTGGATCAGTTCGGTAACCTCGGCACCAATCATATGCGCGCCCAGCAACTCGCCGGTCTTGGCGTCGAACACGGTCTTGATCATGCCCTCGACCTCGCCCAAGGCGATCGCCTTTCCGTTGCCGATAAAGGGGAAATGGCCGACCTTGACGCTGTACCCGGCGTCGCGCGCCTTTTGTTCGGTCATGCCGACACTGGCAATCTGCGGATGGCAATAGGTGCAGCCGGCAATCGAACCGGGCTTGATCGGGTGCGGATGCCCGCCTGCGATCAACTCGGCCACCATCACCCCCTCATGGCTGGCCTTATGTGCCAACCACGGCCCGCCTGTGATGTCGCCGATGGCATACAAGCCCTCTACCCCTGTGCGGCAGAATTCATCGGTGACCACATGGCTGCGGTCAATCTTGACGCCCAATGCCTCCAGACCCAGCCCTTCGACATTGCCGACGATCCCCACCGCTGAAATCACGGTGTCAAACTCCTGCATGACGGTGCCAGCGGCCGAGTCCAGATGGGCCACGACCTTGCCTGTGCCGCGATCCAGTTGCTTGACCGTGGTCTTTTCCAGGATTTTCATCCCCTGTTTCACAAAGGCCTTCCGGGCAAGGGCGCTGATTTCCGCATCCTCTGCCGGCAGCACGCGGTCCATGACCTCAACTACGGTGGTGTCAGAACCCAAAGTATTGAAAAAGCTTGCAAACTCGATACCAATAGCCCCTGATCCGATGACCAGCAGCTTTTTGGGCATCCGTTTGGCGGCCAAGGCGTGGCGATAGGTCCAGACCAGTTCGCCATCCGCCTCCAGCCCCGGCAATTCGCGGGCGCGGGCACCAGTGGCCACGATGATCGATGTTGCGGTCAGCTCGGCGCTTGTCTTGTCGGTCTTGACCGTCACAGCACCCTTGCCCGCCAAAGTGGCCCCCCCCATCATCACCGTGATCTTGTTCTTTTTCATCAGATGGCCGATGCCGCCTGACAATTGCTTGGCCACCGCCCGCGAGCGCGCCACGACCGCGTCCAGATCAAAACTCACGCCGGTCGCAGCCAGCCCGAACTCACGGGCGCGCTGCATCAGATGAAACACCTCGGCCGACCGCAGCATGGCCTTGGTCGGGATACAGCCCCAGTTCAGACAGATGCCGCCCAGGGCCTCCCGCTCGACAATCGCGACCTTCAGCCCCAACTGCGCCGCCCGTATCGCCGCGACATAGCCGCCCGGGCCTGAACCGATGACGATCAGATCAAAACTTTCAGCCATGCCTGCCCCCACTCAAAAAGTAGTTTGCCATTAAACCAATTTTCCAAACCCGGCAACCCAAGCCATGCCGCACCTCTATGCAGGGCTTGCATGGCTCGCCCGCAGCGACTGGACCTCAGCGACTGGACCTCAGCGACTGGCCCTCAGCGACTGGACCTCAGCGCCTCCACCAAGGCGCCATAGCCGCCGCTGGCCAGAAACTCGGCCTCCTCCGGCGTGCTGACGCGTCCCAAGGCGGCATTGCGAAAGGGAAACCGGCCAAAACGGGCAATCACTTGCTGGTGCGCCCTTGCATGCAGCGCCATCACCGGGTCCAGGGGCAGGCGTTCCGTCATCAACTCCACCGCCAAGACCTGATCGGTCGGGTCTTCGGAATGCTCGAACGGCAGATAAAAGAACATCCGTTCCGGCTCTGGCGTCGCCAGGTCCCAACCCGCCGCCAAGGCGCGGCGGGCCGCAGCCCGCGCTTGCGCGTCAGTGGCAAAGGCCGCAGGCGTGCCGCGGTGCATGTTGCGCGCCATCTGATCACAGACCAGCAGATAGGCCAGCGTGCCAACCACCCCGTCCACCCAATGTTCCAACCCGCCCGCCGCAGCGGCGTCCCACAGTTCGCCAAAGCGTTGGCGAATCTCGGCGTCAACCTCTGCGCCGCCGTCGAACCAGCCCTCCTCGCCCAATTCTCCCACCCAATAGTCCAGAACTTCGACCGGATCTGCCATGTCACACTCCTGTTGAAAGAACCCTGACAGGGAACGCCCCGACAGGCAACCCGCCGCCCGGGTCCACCGCCTTAGCGGCGCATCTCATTGCCCAAGACCGCATCGACCGCCAAAGACGAGGCCGTGGGCGTCAGACCCGAATACCCCCCGTGATCATTCGGGGCCGAGCGTTGGCGCATCCGCCAGCCGGCATAGGTGGCAAGCGCCGCAAAAAGCAGCCCCAGAAACAGAAAATACCCCGCCGCCCCGATCTGACCCATCAGCCAGCCACTGGCCAAGGGCCCAAAGATCGCACCAAACCCGTTCAAGAAGATCAGTCGCGCCGAGGCCGAGGGCATCTCCTCGCGGGTCAGAAAGTCGTTGGTATGGGCAATCAACAGCGAATACAGCGGGTTGATCGTACCCCCCAGCAAGACAGCCACAGCCAGCAGCGCGGCAAAGGGCAGGATGACCAGCGTCGCCACCCCCATCACAACCGCCCCCAAGGCCGACACCCACATGATCATTGCCCGCCGGTCCACACGGTCAGACAGCCAACCCACCGGATATTGCAGCACCAGTCCGCCGATATACAAGGCCGCGCCATAGGCCGCGATCTGCCCGATCGTCAGCGCCTGCAACGCCCCCCAGACCGAGGCCATGCCGAACATCCCGGCAAAAATCCCTCCGGTCAACAGCATGCCCACGCAGCCCAAAGGCGAGGTGGCAAAGATCCGCTGGAAACTCATCGGCTGGATCGAGTCAAAGGTCGGCGCCGGCACATCAGCCAACAGGATCGGCATAAAGGCCAGTGACACCAGCACCGACGGGATGATGAACAACCCATAGCCCGTGGGGTCCCCCATCCCCAACAGCCCCTGCGACGCGATGATCCCCAACATCTGCACGATCATATAGGCCGACAGCGTCTGCCCCCGCGTCTCATTGGTGGCCGTGTTGTTCAGCCAGCTTTCCGCCGTCACATAGATGCCCGAGAAACAGAACCCGATCACCACCCGCATCGCCGACCAGGACACCCAGTCCAGCAACATCGGATACAGGATCAACACCGCCGAAATCATCGAGCCCAGCGCCGAAAACACCCGCACATGGCCCACCCGCCGGATCATCTCGGGCGCCAAACGCGACCCGCCCAGAAATCCGACGAAATAGGCCGACATCACGATGGAAAGCTCAAAGGTCGAAAACCCCTCCATGGCACCCCGGATGCCCAGCAGCGACCCCTGGACCCCGTTGCCCACCATCAGCAACATGACACCCAGCAACAAGGGCCAGGACTGGCGCAGCACCTTCAGCATCTCGACCCTCCCAGCGCCCCAGCCCAGCGCCCCAGTATGGCCAAACCCGGCTAGAACTTCATTTCATTTTGGCCCAAATATTCCACGGGGGTCCGGGGGTGTGAAACCCCCGGCTTCGCTCGGGTCCTTGGGTGTGAAACCCCCGGCTTCACCTAGGTCCAGGGATATGAACCCTTCCGGCGCCGGCACCAGCAATGACGAATCCCCATAGGAAAAAAAGCGATAGCCCTGTGCTATGGCATGATCATAGATCGACCGCGTCCGCTCGACCCCCATCAAAGCCGACACAAGCATCAGCAAAGTCGACTTGGGCAGATGAAAATTGGTCATCAGCGCATCGGTCACGCGAAAACGATAGCCGGGATAGATGAAGATGTCCGTCGGCCCGACCCATGGTGCGATCTGTCCTGACGCCGCAGCCGTCTCGATCAGGCGCAATGCGGTGGTCCCGACCGCGATCACCCGCCCCCCCGCGGCCTTGGTCGCGCGGATCTCGGCGGCGGCTTGTGGCGTCACTTCGCCCCATTCGGCATGCATCCGGTGCGTTGTCACATCCTCGACCTTGACGGGCAGAAACGTCCCCGCACCAACATGCAGCGTCACTTCGGTAAACTGCACACCCCTGCCCGCCAGCGCCGCCAGCAACGCGGCGTCAAAATGCAACGCGGCTGTGGGGGCCGCCACTGCGCCCACAGTCTTGGCAAAAACGGTCTGATAATCGACATTGTCTTGATGATCCGCCTTGCGCTTGGCCGCGATATAGGGCGGCAGCGGCATCACGCCCGCCTCGGCCAAAGCGGCATCGAAATCCGCGCCGGTCAGATTGAACCCCAGCGCCAGATCGACCTCGGTCTTGGACAGAACCGTCGCCGACAGGGCGTCTGAAAACCGGATATCCTCGCCGATCTGCACCTTGCGCAGCGGCTTGGCCAAGGCACGCCAGCCGCCCGGCACAGGGTCCAGCAAGGTGATCTCGACCCGCGCCACAGCCTCACTCCGGCGCCGCGTGCCATACAGACGGGCGGGCAGGACGCGGGTGTTGTTCAGGATCAGACGGTCACCAAGGCGCAGGATGTCGACCAGATCCTGCACATGCCGATCCTCTAACCGGCCCGCCTCGGCCAACAACAGCCGGGCCGCCGTGCGCGGTCGGGCGGGTCTTGTGGCGATCAGATTTTCGGGCAGGTGGAAATCAAAGTCAGACAGGTTCATGGGCCATTCCCCAGCGTGGGTGGTGCGGCGCGGAACAGGTCGCGGAACATGCCCGGCGTCAGAATCGACAGCGGGTTGACCTGAACGTCAGGTTTCGCCGCCGTTCCACGCAGTCTGAAGGCAAAGCCGAACAATCCCTCGCCCTTGCGCGTCAGAATGGCGCCGATTCCGTTCAGCAGATAGATTGGCGAGACGACGCCCGACATCTCCAGCTTGGTGGTGTCAGAATGATAGATCCCCGCCAAAGACACCCCGAGCGAGGCCCCGACAGCCGAGCCTCGACGCACCTCGACCGCATTGGGCGTCAGCAGAAAATCGGCCTGCGCCTTGTTGAACACGATGCCGTCGCCCTTCAACTGATCCAGTAGGCCAATGATCGAAATGGCGCTCAGCAGATCGGCCAGCACCGATCCGTACTTGACCCGAAACATATCGATCTGGGCCTGACCGTCATAGCTGCCGGGGCTGGCGCGCGGCACCAGCGTCAAGTCCAGCGACCCGCCATAGGCCGACGACAACAGCCCCGCCGCCCGCATCACGGCCCCGGCATCCTTGGCCTGTATCCGCACGGAAGGGCCATTCGTGCTGGGCACCACCGTGCCCTTCACCACGGCCTTGCCGTTGACCTGACCGCCAAAGGTGCCGTTGAACCCGTCCTTCACCGCAAACTCGCCCGAAAAATTGTTCAGCCTGATGCCATCAGCCACGCGCAAGGTCGACTTTGCGATCGAAATCGGGCTGCCATCCGCCGACCCCGAATTGCCCCGGCTGACGGGAAACTTGCGGATGTCGATGGTCCCCCCCGTCACCGCCAGCCCGACCGGGCGCCCCGCGCCGCGCCCGATGATCTGCACCGCCCCGTCCAGCCAGCCGCCGATCTTGACCTGCGGGAATTCGGCCTTGTCCAGGCCCCCATCCGCCTTAAGCCGCACCGTGCCCCGCGCGTTCAAACCCGCACCCTCCAGCTTCAGGTCTGTCACCTGCGGCACCGCGCCCAGCGTCACCGACGCCTCCAACCGCCCCGCAACCCCCGCCGCCTTGCGCCAGCCCAGTTCCGGATGGGCCAGCGTCACACCGCGCAGGTCCGAGGGCAGCCGCATCTGCGCCGCCGCACCTTTGGGTATGGT
>JBAXXO010000126.1:0-9422 GCA_037127855.1 Alphaproteobacteria bacterium | reverse complement strand
CTGTTCTGGCAACTTGTGGTCATCGACGAAGCGACAGGCTGGGCGGCGGGCTGTGTTTGGATTTCATTTGTCCTTGCGGGGATCCTGGGTGCATGGGCGGCACAGTTGGCCCCGCAGTCCCAGGCACGCGCTCTTCTGGGCCTTTCCATCGGGCTTTGAGTCTTGTTGCCGCTTGGCTGGCTAACAAACGCATGGGTCGCCCTTCCGTTCTTCTTGCTTGGCATATTCGTCCCGGCATTCCTGAAGCCGAACCTGTTGGAGATGATGAATTCCCAGATACCCGACAAAATCCGGGCCAGTGCGCTGTCGATGCTGTCATTTGCCACATCCGTGGCTGGCGTTGGGGGTGTGTTGCTTGCGGGTTGGCTGGGCGAGGTCTTTGGGCCGGGGGCCGCTATCGCGTGGCCCGCAGCCATCGGAGGAGCCTTGATCGCTATTGTGGCGCTTCTGACCGGGGTCCAAAAGGAGCAGGGCACGGCATGAACAAACCTGTCCTCGTAGGCTGGAGTGGCCCTACGATATCTTCGCGACGTGGCACGGCCGCTTGACGCGGGCAGCCGACCGCGCAAAGCCCTGAAAGGGACGGGTCGGGATGTTGCCGGACCGCTATCGCTCGTTCTGTCTTTCGGCGGCAAGACCTGGCGGACCGATTGCCTATCGTCACCCTTGGCGATGCCACGGTCGCCGGGGGATTGTCCGCATTGTCCGGTCGTTTTGCCCGGTTACGCGCGTTCGCCGAACAGCCTAGACCTTCCAAGTACCCTGTTGACCCGACGGACATGCCGCTTTGAACTCGTGCCCAAGATGCATGTGCGCGCTCGGGCCCGCCTTGACGACGTTTTCCGCCCGAACTCAGGCAGACAGGGCAGCCGTCGCGGTTTACGCTCGGGCCACGGCTAGGCGAAACGCCATGGCGTTTCGCCTGACTTATGCATGGATGCGGATCAGTCCTTCGCATCCGCTATGTTTACGGGTTCTTTTGGCTTTGTTCATCGGCACGAACATGTTGGTGCCGCATGGCGCGTCCCGCACCACCGTTCCTGCGCCCTCAAGTCAAGCGAGGATACTCAACCACGACATGGCACAAGGGGTGCCGAGGGCCTGTGGCGCAACATGCCCGCGCATTCGCGCATGGTCCGTGGAACCTTCTTCCCGCTGACGCGTTCTGTCTTGGATGAAGTGCCCGTGCTCTGGCGAGAATGATTCGAAGGACACCCAATGAACAGAATTCTCTATATCGTCGGCCTCGTGGTCGTCGTCCAGTTGGTCTTTTCACTTCTTGGCACGCCCTGAGAAAGAACAGGGGCAGGATCATGGAGCGAACCCGATAAGACACCCTGCCGTCTGCGCCGGTCGAATCGTTGCAAGGATCCTGTCTGGACCGGGCCGCGATTCTTGGCTGCGTCGTTGTTGTGGTGGCCATCGGCTCGGTCTTTACCGGCTTTGGTGCCGCCTTGGGCCTTTCGACCATTTCGGCGACACCGGGTGAGGGCAGCTTCAACCTGATGCTGATCCTCAGCGCGATCTGGGTCGTGGTCACTTTGTTCGCCAACGACACGGTGGGCGGCGACATAGCCGGGCGGATGCGGCGGCGCGTCGATGTCGCCAATGCCGACGAGGTGACGGCCCGCGACGGGCTGAATGGCCTCGTGGTCTGGGGATTGGGTGTGATCGTCTCGGTCTTTGTGCTGGGGAAGTGGTGTCCACGACCTTGGCGGCCGTGGCCTCTGGTGCCGGTGCCGTTGCTGGACGCGTGGTACTGGCAACCGGAACCGTGGTGGCCGAGGCCGCCAAGGGGGGATCACCGCACAGGCCGGGCTGGCACAAGGCGATGCCTTCACCAGCCCGGTGGACTATCTCAACCGCACTCTGCTGCGCACTGACACGGACAGCACATTGCCCGCAAGTCTTGCGACGATGGCAGACGGCACGGCGGCGATTCTTGGCAATGTCCTGAAAACCGGGGAAATCTCGGACCCCGAGCGCGCCTATCTTGTAAGTGCCGTCGTGACCAGCACTGGTGCCACCCCGATCCATGCCGCAACCCAAGTAGATGCCGCGATCCTTGCCACCCAAACCGCGCGTAGCGATGCTGAACAGGGCTTGGCCGACGCCAAGCCAGCCGCTGACGCGCTTGCCGCCCAAGCCGACGCCGACGCGGCTGCCATGAAGGCGACTGCGGCGGCGCGCAACAGCGCGATCCTGTCCGCCATTCTTTTGGCCTCTGCCGCGATGATGGCTGCGGCTGCTTGCGATGTTGGCGCTGTCCTTGGCGGGCGTCATTGCGATGAGGGCCGCGTTTTCGGTGGCTTTGCCTATCGGGGCTGACAGACCTGCAAAGACATCGGGCCACCGACTTGCGCTGGCCTGTTGTCGCCCTTGCACAGACTGTGATGGCCGCGGCACAAGATGCCGACCGTTTGCGGTCCGGTCAGACGCCGATCAATCCACCCCGTAGTCCAGCATCTTTTCCAGACCTTCGGTCAGGAACTCGCCCACTTCGGGCTGGCCAAGCAGATAGCGGCTGACAAGGCCGTCATGCTGTTGGCGGGCAAGCGCCTTGGTTGCCTCCCATTCCGCAGGCTCTGCGTCGCCGCGACCGATCCAGAACAGGGCGACCAGCGCATCTTTCTGTTCGTCATTCATGCTCTCGATCTCTTGCGTGATCTCATCACGGCTCAGATCGCCGGGCGTTTCTTGCAAGGTTTCGGCCACCTCGTCATCAGTGGGATTGCCGCCAAGGTCGTCAACATCCATCCCCTCTTTCGCCATCACGGCATTGAACCGCAACACCAGTTCCTCAATCTCGGCTTCGTCAAATGGAAGTTCGGCCAATTCCAACTCCTGTTGTTTAGGGTTACGGGGTCACGTGCCTGTCGGGCAGCGATGTCGATCCTGTCGGATGCGTTCCAGACGGGCGGTCAGTCATAAATCACGCCAGCAGCGTCTTCACGGCCCGAGCGGCCTTCGACGCGGCGGGGGTCTGCCCGGCGACCGGATTGGCATCCATGTCGACATGGGACGTCATCACGATCAGACTTTTCACGGGTGGTTTTCCTTGTTTTCAATCATTTTCGCCGGGCCGACATGGATCACCCTTTTGCCAAAGTTTTCGCCGCGCAGCAGGCCGATAAAGGCTTGCGGGGCGGCCTCCAACCCTTCGATCATCTCTTCGACATACTGGATTTTGCCCGCCGCCAACCATGCCCCCATGGCCTTGGCAAATTCGGGATACAGATGGCCAAAGTCCTGAAAGATGATGAACCCGCGCAGCGTTAGCCGCTTGCGCAACACCTGGCCCATCAGCCAGGACACCCGGTCGGGCCCCACCGGCAGGCCGGTCGCGTTGTACTGCGAAACCAGCCCGCAGACAGGCACACGGGCGGCTGTGTTCAGCAGCGGCACAACCGCGTCAAACACGACACCGCCGACATTTTCGAAATAGACGTCGATGCCTTTGGGCACCGCGCTGTGCAACTGTGCCGCGAAATCGGCCGCCTTGTGGTCGATGCAGGCGTCAAACCCCAGCGATGCCACCGCATAGGCGCACTTGTCGGCCCCGCCCGCGACGCCCACCACACGGCACCCCATCAGCCGGGCAATCTGCCCCACGGTCGCCCCGACAGGCCCGGTGGCCGCCGCCACGCAAACCGTCTCGCCGGGTTTCGGCATCCCGATCTGCGTCAATCCCGCCCAGGCGGTAAAGCCCGGCATCCCCATGATCCCCAGCGCCCAGGACGGATGCGCCATCCCTGAGTCCAGCACTGTGACGCCCTGTCCATCCGACAGGGCATAGTCCTGCCAGCCGCTATAACACAGCACCCGGTCGCCCGCGCTGAAACCCAGCACATGTGACGTCACCACCTGCGCGACCGTCCCACCCTCCATCACGCCACCCAGCGCCACCGGCGCGGCATAGGACGGCGCGTCACTCATCCGGCCGCGCATATAGGGGTCCAGCGACAGATAGTCGGTGCGCAGCAGCATCTGGCCCGGTCCCGGCACCGGAATCGCGGTGGTTTCCAGCCGCAAGGTGGCCAATGTCGGCTCGCCCGTGGGACGCTCGGCCAAAACAAAACGGCGGTTCTGGGTGTCTGTCTGCGGCATCATCAACTCCTGTTCAACACGGCGGATTTCCGGCACGACCTGCCGCCTGTCTTGCGGCGGCCCCGATATGGGTCGCCACCCGATAGGCCAACTATACCGCTATGCTTCGCCCGCGTCAGCCGGTCTTTTCGGGCCATAATGGCTGTCCATATCCGCTGCGAACGCCATATCCACCGGGCGTGACGCGTCATAGTCCGGGCTGCTGCGAATCTGGTCGCGGTCCACCGCCAGATAGATCAGACGCTCGGTCCAGCGGATGAATTGGGTGGAGCGCGGCGAGATCAGAACCTCGCGGCCCTGCCACCAGTTGCTGGTGTTGACGATCAGATAGCGCAATGTCCAATCCGACTCCTCAATCAGCACATCCGACAGATGGCCAATCTGGCCGTCGGTGGCATGGATGTGATAGCCAATGATTTCCGCCATGCTGCGCAGGTTCTGGTCATCATTCTGGCGCTGTAACTGGGCAATCTCCTCCTCGCGCCGTTCGGTTTCCAAACTGGCCGCCATCGGCACCCTGCCGCCCCAATAAGCAAAACCGCTCAGGTAAAGATCGGTGCCCCAATAGGGGCTGAAGCCGTAATAGTCATAGGCGCTCGATTCGTATTGTCGCGATACCGGGCGGTGGGTGTCAACGTCCGGGCTGCCCTCAATCTGCACCATGGTCAGGTGAACGGGCAGTTTCCGCGCCTTGCTGTCAGGACGACCCAGTGCCGAGGCCGGGACCAGAACACGGCGGTCTGCCCACCAATTGCCCGTCTCGACCACCAGCCACCTGACGGTCCAACTGGCATCATCAAACAGCAAATCGACGACGATCCCCAAGGTGCCATCGCTGGCCTGCACGTCGTAACCATTGGTATCGGTTGCCTTGACCAACATGGCTTCAACTCCTTTGGCGCTTTGCGCCTTGCAGGTTTTGCGCACCGACCAGCGCGCTTCGGGTTCGGGCCAAGGTTCGGGGCATCGGCCCCGTCGCCCCCGCTGCCGCAAGCCGGGCCCAGGTCAGCTTCTCAAACCCTCGCACCCAAACGCATTGTCCGCGAAATCGTTCCCCGCTGTCTTGATGCAGGTTGGTGGATCACGTCACATTTGGGTGACGACCACCCGTTTCCTTCGTCTTGCCCCATCGGGTTCTGACGGATGTCCCGGGCCGACCGGTGTGACATCCCAAGCCTCGCCAAGGCTCAGGCCCCGGCAGACGGACCAACTGCCCTCGACCATGGTGCATCAACACTGCCGATGGCTGGGGTCAGATTACGTCCATCACACGACACTGCCATTTTCGATCCCCACCCGCACGCGACCCGGATCAAGGTGCCAACGCTGTGCGGGTCGCCGGGGCAGGGTGCATCCGTCGCGCGTTCGCACCTTACCCGCCGTCAAACTGCCGTAGCCGATGGACAAAGGACAAGTCAGGTGACATTTTCACCTCGGCGGGCCTGTCGCGGCGGGCGCCCGGCATGACAGTGCCGCGTCCTCTGACGCCGGGCGGTGTTTCTGGATTGACGTTCACAAGGGCAAGCCGTCAGAGGCAAGACAACGAAAAGGATCAGCGCCATGTCGCGCATCGTCAAAGTTGAAGCGCTGCCCATCAGCTACCGCGAGCCTACCGATCACAACCGCCAGCGTGCAGTCTGTCTGGTCAAGATCACCGGCCAAGATGGCCATGTCGGTTGGGGCGAATGCTGCGCCTATTTTCCCGAGGCGACGCTTGCGGCGGCAAAGCTGGTCGAAGGCTTGGCCGCCGCCGTCGTGCTGGGTGCCAATGCCCTGCACACCGAGGCGATCTGGCTTAAAATGAAAGAGCATAGCTGGTGGTATGGAACCGGTGCCGGCCTTGCCTCGATCGCCATTTCGGGCATCGACATCGCGCTTTGGGATCTCAAGGGCAAGACCTTGGGCGCGCGCGTGCTGGACCTGCTGGGCGGCCCGGTGCATGACAGGCTGCCTGCCATCGCCAGCCTGCACGGCACCAAGGCCAGCATCGACGAAATGGCCGAAGACATCGCGCGCCACACCTCAACCGGGTTGCAGGGTGCGAAAGTGGGCTTTGGCAAGGCTGGCAACGCCCATCTGGGGTTTGACCGCGCGCGTGACATCGAATTCGCCGAAAAGGTCATCGCGGCCATGGGGCCGGGCAAAAGCCTGATGATTGATCTGGGGGTCAAGAATTTCTGGGACATTTCGACCGCCATCAACCGCGCCCGTGCCTTCGAGTCGCTTGGCGTGGCCTGGCTGGAAGAGCCGCTTGGCCATGATGATCCCGAAGGATACCGCGCCCTGCGTGCCGCCTGCGGCATTCGCATCGCTTATGGCGAGCGTGAATGGAACGCACGCGGCGTTCAACGCATTCTTGAAACGGGCACGGTCGATGTGGTCGGTCTTGATCCTGGCCGGGTCGAGGGCATCACCGGGTTTCGCAAGGCGGCCGAGCTTTGCGCGCTTCACCGCCGTCAGGCCAATGCGCATAATTTTTCCACCGCGATCGTCGGGGCCGCCAGTCAGGCGCTCAGCTGGGCCAGCCCCGCCTGCCGCGTGCTGGAATTGCAGCCCGTCTACGGCCCCGCGCAGAATGAAATCGTCGACCGGCCGATCTGGCACCGCGACGGCTTTGTCAATCTGCCCGAAGGTCCGGGTCTGGGGATCGAGGTCGACGAGGCCCTGGTCAGGTCGATGGCGCTGGTCGGATAGCCTGCCTTTGACCAGGCCGCTTGGGGGTGGGCAATGTGGTGGCTTACGCTCAAACACTGTGGCACACACACAATCTGACCCGCGCCGCAATTTCGCGTCCAGCTCTGCCAAGCCTCAGTAAAACCCCACCTCGCGCAGGTCGATTCTTGCCTCGTGATCGCGCCCATAGGCCACCACCGCGATCGAGGTCAAACGCCCGGCCTCGGGCAGGCGGTTCGACATCCCGCCTGTGGCTGAGAATGCGTCCAGCGCCAGCCGGATCTCGCGCCAATCCTCGGTCACGTCAAAGCCCGCCTGATAGTACTGCCACGGCAGCGCGGTGCTTTCGGTGCGCAGATGCACGAAATAGCGTTGGCCATTGCCGCGGGCGATCAGCCGCACGCCAAGCGTGCCCGGCGGCGGCGACGCGGTCAGGGCCTGCCTAATCTGGATGAACCCGCCCCGATTGGCGGTGCTGACATGGCCGGTCATGCGCGCAAAGGCCACGCCATCTTCGGTCACAAAGACAAGGCCGCCGGTTGACAGCCCCCCCATCACCTGATCGGTAAAGAATCGCCAACGGGGTTCAGAGGGCATGATGACATCCTCGCTGATCATGGGGCCTGCGGCAAACTGCAATCGCCTTGCCCTTGCCGCAGCCTACCAGTGTTGCGTCCCCGGCGCACCCTTGATCTGGCCGTCCAGATTGGGCGTCACCCAGCCGCCGTAGAAATCCCCTGGCTGCGGAACGACACGCAGATCGCCGACCCATGCCTCGTCCATCTTGCCGGCATAAAAGGCGACATGGCCGGCAAGGGCGGCAAAGCCGGCCGTCGGGCGGTCATAACACCAGGCGGCGCGCAGGGCCGTCTTGGCTTCCGTCACCACATCGAAATAGCGCGCCACACCCTTCCATTCGCAAAAGCTGGTGCCCGCCACCGGACGCAGAACTGCACTGATATCGCCGGGCGGCAGATAGTAGGATGGCGCGTGATGGGTTTCCAACACACGCAGCGCGCGGCGGGTATCTGCCACCACCACACCGCCGTGACGGATCAACAGGCGCTGCGGCACAGGCTCCAGTGCCGGCGGGCGCGGATAGGCCTGCACGTTCTCGCGACGCAAATCAGTCATGTCTCAGCCTTTCTCCATGCGCCTTGACGGGCGCAAGGGTCACCCTGATCGCCCCACCGACCGCGCCCAACCGGGTCCAATATGTCATCATCTCCAGCCCTTGCGCAACGCCCTGCATCTGACGCAGCCCGACGAAATTTCAGCACGCGCCGGACGACCCCGCGACAAGATGCGCCGCAGCAGCGCCTGACAGGCTTTGCGCCCAGCACCGCCCACAGGGCCGCCCGCCCGCACCGCGATGACGTCTTGCGCGACGCGGCGATCCGTGGCGGCCCCCGTCAAGTTGCAGCTACAGGCCCGAAATCAAGGCAATCCCGTCACCGCCGCCACCCGCTAAAAATTAGATAAAATGCAATATAGACAATGCTTTGACGGCTGTTTTGTATGTGATTTATGAACCTTGTCTCTGGTTTGCCCAACGGGTCGGCCATTGCCCACCGCCCTGACAGTTCTTTATCCCGGCCCGGACCCATACGCGCACGGCACCCCGGCCTCGCCCTGTGGCGGACATGTTGCGGGCCAACCGCAAAAGCCCAACCCCAATTGGCCAACCCAGACGGAGTGATCCCCATGCTGACCCTGCGCGTCTTGATCCTGTGGGCCAGTCTGGTCCTTGCCGCAACCTCGCTATGGGCCCATGACGGCGGCGAGCGCATCATCCTTGGGCCAAGCGCCAACGCCAGTCTGACCGGCAACGTCGTCGTCGGCACGCTTCGCGGTGACCTCGGCGCGAATTACATCCTCGCGGCCACAGCGCGACAGCGGATATGGTTTGACCTGCAATCTGCCAACCCCAATGCCTATTTCAATATCCGCCGTTCGGGTGCCGTCCAGCCGATCTATATCGGGTCGGTCCGGGGTAACAGTGTCATCATCACTTTTCCGTCCCGCGGCGACTGGATTGTCGAGGTCTATTTGACCCGCAACGCCGCGCTGGCGGGTCAGGTGGCCGATTACCGCCTGACCATCAGCACCCAAGACCAGACAGCCGCCCAGCCGGCCCCCTTCTATGCCACCTCGATTTTTGCCCGGATGCCGGAAACCTGCCGCGCCGCCGTGGCGTATCAGACGGGTCTGCCCGCCCGCACCCTCAAACCCTATGCCGCCCGGCCGACTGGGCAAGGAAATGTGGGGCAGGGAAGCACTGGCCGCGAACATACTGGCCACGAACATACTGGCCAGGAACATACTGGCCACGAACATACTGGGCACCGACATCCTTGGCACGGATGTACCTGGCAGGTATATCATGCACATGGTTGTAGTAGGCAGGGATCCGCCCGACAAGGATCCCCCGGGCAGGGATATCAGGTCACCGTGCAAAGCACCGACACCCTGCGTCAGGTCGTTTGCCGCTTTGACCTCATGGGAAACCTGCTCGGCTTTGAATGATGCCGCCCTTGTGCACTTGCGCGGCAAAAGGGCTTGCCACAGATGGGTCGACCAGACTGCCCGCATATCCATCGCCCTTCAGCGGTATCCTGCGGGCATTCCCATCCGTCACGGCA
>JBAXXO010000125.1:0-9562 GCA_037127855.1 Alphaproteobacteria bacterium | reverse complement strand
CCTGCTGTACCCGCGCACCAACCCCAAAGCCATCCGGTCGCACCAGCCAATCTTGCCCAAGACGCTCGATCCGGATATCCGCCCAGACCTCCTGCAACACCGCTGCGGCAGAATCCACCGATACCCCGAATTTCCCCGGCAGACCGGCAAATTCCGGCAGCGCCAGCACCTGCGTCACCTCGGCCACAACCTCGGCCGTGCCATCTTGTGGGCTCCAAAAGGGCGAGACCACGATGTTCCTCAACCGTTCCACACTCTCGTTCGGGTCGATCATCCCCAGGCGGTCAAGATCATCCAACAGGGCCAGATGGGTTTCGGCTCTTACGCCGCGCAGTTGCAGATTTCCCCTCGAGGTCAGATCAATCAGGCCGTTGCCGTGGTTCAATGCCGCCAAGGCCAGTCCCCGCGCCTGATCCGCCGTCAGCATGGCCATCCGTGGCCGCACCCGCACGACCAGCCCGTCACCCGACATCATCGGGCGCAGCGCACCAGGACACCAGCCTTTGATGACAAAACTCATCGCAGACCCACAACGATCGAGTTGCGACGCGTCGCCCAAAGACCTGCTGCATACAACCGCTCAAACGTGTCGCGCATGGCGGTCAGCGCCTGCGGATTTTCGCGCTGCAAAAAGTCGCACAGATCACCCCGGCCCAGCGTCGCCTCATGGTACAGTTCAAACAGATGCGGCGGCACCACCTCGGCCAGATGGGCAAAGGCGGCCAAATGGTCCAGCGTCGCTGCAATCTCTGCCCCGCCGCGAAAGCCATGTTGCATCATTCCGTCCGCCCATTTGGGGTTGGCCGCCCTCGTCCGGACCACTCGGGCAATTTCCTCGGTCAGCGCTCGGGCGCGGGGTGTTTGCGGATTGCTGTTGTCCAGATGATAGACCAAGGGCTTGGACCCACCCAGCCTTGCCACTGCGGCAACAAAACCTGCTTCATGGGCCGCATAATCTGCGGCCAGCAAAAGGTCCTGTTCGGCGAGGTCCTGCGCATGAACCAATCCATCCGCCGCCAACACCCGCGCCTCCAGCCCCGCCCGGTCCGACCGCGACACCCCATCCACCCCGATCGCCCAAGCCGACGCGGCCAGCCATGCCTCGCCAGCCCGCGCACGCGCCTCGACCGTGAACTCTTCCAGTTCCGCCGCCATCCCCAAGCCGTAGAGCCCGGGCTCGGGCCCATAGACCCGTGCCGCCCGCGCCTGATAGGGATTGTCCGCCGCAGCCTCGTCGCGCAACGACAACGCGGCACAGCCTGCTTCGAACAGTTGCGCAAGACCCGGAAAGATGTCGCGGAACAGCCCCGACACCCGCAGCGTGACGTCAATTCGCGGCCGGTCCAGCAGCGCCAGTGGGACCACCTCGAACCCCGAAACCCTGTCCGACCCGTCATCCCAACGTGGTGCAAGCCCCGCCAGATGCAGCGCCATGCCGAAGTCTTCACCCGCCGTGCGCATCGTGGCACTGCCCCACAGGTCGACCACCAACCCAGTGGGATAATCGCCATGGTCCTGCAAATGCTTTCGGATCACCTCATCAGCCAGCCGGATGCCTTGGGCATGGGCATTGCGGCTGGGTACGGCACGCGGGTCCACAGAAAACAGATTGCGCCCGGTCGGCATGACGTCGCTGCGTCCGCGGTAGGGCGAGCCTGCGGGCCCCGGCGCGACTCGCCCCACCGCCAGAGCCGCCAGCAAGCCCTGCCGCTCGGCCTCGCCGCAGTCACCCCGCCCATAGACATGCAGCGCCGTGCCAAACCGGCTTTCCTTCAGATCGCAGACAAATCGGTCAATCGCCACCATGGCATCCAAACCCGACGCCCCCGCCGGGATCGCCAGGTCTTCCAGCAGCCCAAGCGCCCCGGCCTCTTCGCTGATCTGCGTGACCAACCGGTTGCGCCGCGCCGTATCCAGCCCAACCGCCGCCGAATATTCGTCCAGCAAGTGTTCCAACCGCGCCAATCCATCCGGCAATGCCGCTTGCGCCAAGGGTGGCGGCAGATGGCCCAAGGTTACCGCTCCGATACGCCGCTTTGCCTGCGCCGCTTCGCCCGGGTCCGACACGATGAAGGGATAGATCACTGGTGTTGGGCCCGTCAAAACCTCGGGCCAACATTCTGCCGATAGGGCCACAGATTTCCCCGGCAGCCATTCCAACGTGCCATGCGCGCCCATATGCACCATCGCATGACAGCCTTGCATCTGCAGCCACAGATAAAAGGCCACAAAACCATGGCGCGGCGTGGCCGACAGGTCGTGATAGCTGTCAGCGCGCCGCTCGGGCCGCCCGCGTTCGGGTTGCAGCGCCACCAGCACGCGCCCGGACTGCACGCCAGCAAAGTGAAACACGCCGTCGCGACAGGCAGGGTCATCCTCGGGCGCACCCCATGCCGCTGCAAGATCATCTCGCAGGGCCTTTGGCAGCGCCGCCAACGCATGACGATACGCTTCCAGCGGCCAAAGCAGCGCCTCGCTCTGCAACGCCTTGGTCAAATCGGCCCCCTTGCAGTCATAGCCCGCCGCCGCCAAGTCGTCCAGAACCGCCGTGGTCGAGGTCAGGGCATCCAGCCCGACGGCATGCGCCATCTGATAGGCGCGCCCCGGATAGGTCGACAGCACGATGGCCACCTGCCGCTCCGCCACCGCCGTCTCGGCCAACTGCACCCAAGCCTGCACCCGCGCCACGATGGCCTCAACCCTGCCCGCATCCGCCCGATGTGCAAACCGCGAGAATTGCAGGTCAGGGTCGCGCCGCCCAGGCGATTTGAAACTGGCGATGCCGGCGAAAATCCGGCCATCGACCTCGGGCAAAACCACATGCATCGCCAGATCAGCCGGCGACAATCCCCGCGTCGCCGCCACCCAGTCGCGGCGCCGCGCCGTGGACAACGCCACCTGAAACACCGGGCAGCCCCCGCCATCGAGCGGCGTCACCCCCTCTTGACCCTTGGCCGAAAAGGCCGTCGCGTTGATGACCGCCGCATGTCTGCCCGCAGCCAGCCGCGCCGCCACATACTCCCCCGCCCCCGTCGCCTTCAACGAGGGCACAAAAATCCCATAGGCGTCAAAGCCTGCCGCGCAAAACCCGTCGATCAGTGCATCAACCGGCGCCAGATCGGCCGAGGTCAGGTAGGACCGATAAAACACGACCGCCAAGCGCCGCGCGCCCATAATCTCTGCCACAATCCCCGTGCGCGGCATGTACAGCCCGCATCCCGGCACGGTCTTTTCACCCACCACCGGCGGCGCATATAGCCCGCCCGACAGCGCCAACTGCGCCAGTGCCGCCTGCGCCGCCACCGCACCGCCTGCATCACACAGCGCGCCCAACCGCTGCAAGGTCGACCGCGGCACCGTCGAATAGGCCTCCAATGCCGGATCGGGCCGCCCATCCCCCGGCAGAACTGCCAGGGCGATGCCGTTGCGCTGCGCCAGATCTCGCAAGCTTGCCAGGCCATAGGGCCAATAAGCCTCGCCGCCGATCAACCGCACCAGCATGGCCTTGGCCCCAAAGGCCGTCCGTTCGACATAGGTGTCGACCGACAAGGGATGCCGCAGCGCCACCACATTGCACAATCGCAGGCTGGGCAACCGCCCTGCAGCCCGATGCCAGCCTGCCGCGAATGCCCCCAGATCACTGTCCGAAAACGACAGCACGATCATGTCCGCAGGGTCCTGGCCCGGATCGAACGGCGTTGCCGTTTCATCCAGACCGTGACTCTCGCGAAAGACGACGTGCATTCATGCCCCCAGAATGCTGCGAATGGCGGCTTCGTCGATATCCGCCCGTTCGGCGATCACCACCAGATGCGACAGGCGTGGCGCAGATCCCCAAGGCCGGTCATATTGCACCCGCACCCGCTCACCCACAGCCTGCACCAGCATTCGCAGCGGCTTGCCCGTGACTGCGACAAAACCCTTGGCCCGCAGGATGTTCATCTCTGCCGCCAGCCGTGCCACCGCAGTGGTCAGCACAGCCGGATCAGCAACCTCGCCAAAGCTGATGGCGACCGAGTTGAAATCGTCATGCTCATGGCCATCCTCGCCATCGTGATGGCTGGGACGCGCCGTTAGGTCATCCTCGGCAGCCGCGTTCAGCCCCAGAACAACCCTCGGGTCAATGACACCCTCGGTCATCGACAATATGGGTAAGCGCCGCCCCTTTTCGGCCGCTTCTGCCTCGATCACCACGCGCGCCGCCGCAATACCGGCCTCACCGGCCAGATCGGCCTTGGTCAGCAGCACGATATCCGCACAAGCGATCTGATCCTCGAACACCTCACCCAACGGGGTGTCATGCTCGCCTGCCTCGATCTGCGCCTGCGTCAATGCGCCTGCAAAATGGCCCCGCGCCACCGCCTCGGCATCCGCCAGCGTGATCACCCCGTCCACCGTGATCAGACTGCGAATGGCAGGCCAATCAAACGCCTTCAACAAGGGCTTTGGCAGCGCCAGACCCGAGGTTTCAATCAGGATGTGATCGGGTTTGCGCGGCAATGCCAGCAACGCCTCGATGGTCGGGATGAACTCATCTGCAACCGTGCAGCAGATGCAGCCATTTGCCAGCTCCACGATGTTTTCGACCGGGCAATTCTCATCGGCGCAGGATTTCAGGATGTCCCCGTCCACGCCCAGCATGCCAAACTCGTTGACCAGCACCGCCAGCCGCTTGCCCTGCGGGTTTTGCATCAGATGTCGGATCAGCGTGGTTTTCCCCGAGCCAAGAAAGCCGGTGATCACCGTGACAGGAGTTTTGGACACGTCAGTCATGTTTGGCCTCCATGGGCGGAATACGTGCAAGACTCTGCTTGCGAAAGATCACGGGACGTTCGCGCCATGGCACCAGCCCATCGGGCGCGCGTTCATACGCAGCAGCCCCGGCAAGAATTTCTGCGGCATTCTGTGCCGCCATGCGCCCATAGACATAAGACCAACGCCCCGGCGCCGACAAGGCCACCACGCCACCCGCATTACAGGCGGACAGACACTCGACCGGCACCACCTCGACCCCCGCCGGAATTTCCAGCGCGGACACAGCGGCAAAAACCTGTGCCCCGACGCACGGCACCCCCTCTTCGGGCGGCAACCCGGCCTTGCAGGTCATGCAGATATGCAGCCGTACCATTCCATTCCTTGCCGGATGAAACAGCGGTTAGCCCACCGTCAAGGCAAGCACCAAACCCGCTGCGAAACACCCCGTCCGCCGTTCAGTCCCGTGCTGGCAGGTCTCCCGGCTTGCGGATTCTGAGCGGTTGCTCAACGGTCACCCCCCTTCCCAGCCATCCGCCAGTGGATCGGGCGACCTTTCCGGTCACGGTCGCGGGGGCGGCTGCGCTTGAGGTTTCACATCCCCTGTCGCATTCCCTTTTCGCCTGTCGTAAGACAGGAACCAGCACACTTCCAACTGAGGCAGGTTGGGGGTCATTGTCAAGGATGCCGAACGCCATGTTGCCCGATAAAACCGACATAACCCTGCCCAATTCAGGTACACAAGACGCCCGCCACACCGCCAAGATGGTGAAAAAGAAGGTTGCCCGTGACAAGATCATGGCCACCAAGTCGGGCGAAAAGGGCCTGATCATTGTGCATACCGGCGCTGGCAAGGGCAAAAGCTCGTCCGGCTTTGGCATGATTCTGCGCTGTGTGGCGCATGGCATGCCCTGCGCTGTCGTCCAATTCATCAAAGGTGCTTGGGACACCGGCGAGCGTCGCTTGCTGACCGAGAACTTTGCCGACCTATGCCAATTCCACGCCATGGGCGAGGGGTTCACGTGGGAAACCCAAGATCGTGGCCGGGACATCGCCGCGGCACAGGCCGGCTGGGAAAAGGCCAAAGACCTGATCCGCAACCCCACCATCCGTTTGGTATTGCTCGATGAAATCAACATCGCCCTGCGCTACGACTACCTAAACCTCACCGATGTCCTGACCTTTTTGCGCGACGAAAAACCACCCAGGACCCATGTCGTGTTGACCGGTCGCAACGCCGCCGAAGCCTTGGTCGAGGCTGCAGATCTGGTAACGGAAATGACCCTGATCAAACACCCCTTCCGGTCTGGGATCAAAGCCCAGCCAGGGGTCGAGTTTTGAAACTGATCGCCTGGGATTTCGATGGCGTCTTGAACCGTGGCCATCAAGGTGGTTTTGTCGAATGGCAGCGCAGTTTCGAGGCCGAACTTGGCACCTCTGCCGCCGCCTTCACCGATTTCATCTACGCACCTGACCGCTTTGCCAAGGTGCTGACTGGCCAGCGCGACCTGCTGGACCTTCTGGCGGAATACACGGCGGCCCATGCCGTGCCACATACCGCGCAGGCAGTTCTGGACCATTGGCTGGCCAAAGACGCCGTGCCCGATGATCAGGTGCTGGCCTGGGCCAAAGCCTGCCGGGTCCCAGGCGTCATCGCGACCAACAACGAGACCTACCGCGCCACCCATATCTGGACGACGTTGGGGTATTCGGCGCATATGCAACGCATCTTTGCGTCAGGCCGCATGGGTATCAGAAAACCCGATCCTATGTTCTTTCAGCAGATCGAAACCTGGTCCGGCCATGCCCCGGACCAGATCCTGCTGATCGACGACGCCGAAACAAACATCGCAGCCGCTGCCGCCCGGGGTTGGCAGGTTTTTCATTTCACCGATGAGACCCGTGCCGGATTGCCACAGCGTCTGGGTCTGACCCCATGACGGCAATCATGATCCAGGGCGCAGGCTCCAATGTCGGCAAATCGCTGATCGTGGCGGGGTTGTGTCGCGCCGTCCGCAACCGCGGCCTGTCTGTCGCCCCGTTCAAGCCCCAGAATATGTCCAACAACGCCGCTGTGACCATAGACGGCGGCGAAATTGGCCGTGCCCAGGCGCTGCAGGCGCTGGCCTGCGGGCTGGCTCCGCATACCGACATGAATCCCGTCTTGTTAAAGCCGGAATCCGAGATCGGCTCGCAGGTCATTGTTCAAGGCAAGCGTCTTACCACCGTCAAGGCCCGCGAATATGCCGCCCTAAAACCGTCTCTGATGGCCCCTGTTCTGGAAAGCTTTCAGCGCCTGCACGCCAAACATGACCTGATCATCGTCGAAGGTGCGGGCAGCCCTGCCGAGATCAACCTGCGCGCTGGCGACATCGCGAATATGGGCTTTGCCCGGGCCGCCAAAGTGCCAGTCATTCTGGTCGGTGACATTGATCGTGGTGGCGTCATCGCCCAGATGGTCGGCACGCAGGCTGTTCTGGACTCATCCGACGAAGAACTGATAAAGGGGTTCATAATCAATAAATTTCGCGGTGACCCTCAACTTTTTGATGACGGCTATCGCCTGATCGCAGCCCGTACCTCATGGCGAGGTCTCGGCGTCATCCCCTATTTTAGTGGCGCATGGCGCCTGCCCGCCGAAGACGCACTCGACCTTGGCTCCTCTACCGGAACCGGCGCCAAGATCGCCTGCCTGACCCTGCCCCGCATCGCCAATTTCGACGACCTTGACCCGCTGAAATCTGAGCCGGGCGTTCAGGTCATCATGGTTGCCCCCGGCCAAACCATTCCCGCTGACGCCGCCCTGATCATCTTGCCCGGCAGCAAATCCACCCGCGCAGACCTGGGATTTCTGCGCGCCCAAGGCTGGGACATCGACCTTCTTGCCCATCACCGACGCGGCACTGCCATCTTGGGTATTTGCGCAGGATATCAGATGCTTGGAACAAGAATATCAGATCCCGCTGGAATTGAGGGCCCGGCAGGTGACACGCCCGGTCTTGGCCTGCTGAACATCCAGACCACCATGCAGGCGGTCAAACGGTTGACCCTGACCCAAGCCACACATGCCGCGACCGGCCTGCCCATCACCGCCTATGAAATCCATATCGGGCGCAGCACCGGCCCGGACACGGCCCACCCCTTTGCCGATGTCAATGGCCATCCCGAAGGGGCCACCAACGGCAATGTCATCGGCACCTACCTGCATGGTATGTTCACCAGCGACGGCTTTCGTGCCGCGTTCTTGCGCAATCTCGGCCTGCCCGGTGCGATGCGCAACCACACCGCCGAGATCGACCAGACCCTGAACGCACTGGCCGAACACATCGAAACGCATGTGGATGTTAACGGCCTGTTAGCGCTTGCGGTGCAAGGCATCGCCTAACCGGGAAAACTCCTCGGCCGTTCCGGGCAGACCCAGCCGAATCAAGCTATTGGAATAGGGAAAAACCCGGCTCCAAATCCGGTGTCGCGCCAACCTATCCTGCGCTTCCGCCGCATCGTCGACCGCGAAAAGCCGAAACAAGACCGTGCCCCCCCGATCCAGCCAGCCAGCATCTGCGGCTATGGCCGTCAAGCGACCCGCGTCTTGCGTCAGTCGCGCCACGGTTTGAGCCGCCCAGACATGATCCCTTAATGCCTGCGTCCCGATCTCGATGGCAGGGCCCGCCACCGGCCAGGGCCCCGCCATCTCGGTCACGGTGGCGATATCTTCGGCATTGCCGATCGCAAAGCCCAACCGTAACCCTGCCAGCCCATAGAACTTGCCGAAAGACCGCAGAATGATCAAGCCCGACCTGTCTGCATCCGGCGCCAAGGAGGATGTCGGCGTCGCATCCACAAAGCTTTCATCCACAACCAGACGCCCGACATCGCTCAGCAAATTCAGGCTTTCGCATCGCTTTGTGGTCGTTCCATCCGGGTTGTTGGGGTTGACCAGCACCGCCAGATCGGCCCCGCGCAAGCCCGTCCAGTGCGTCACCTCTTCGACCTGCCAGCCCGCCATCCGCAAACATGCGACATGCTCGTTATAGGTTGGCCCCAACACCCGCGCCAGGCCCGGTGCCACAAGCCTTGGGATCATCTGAATGGCCGCCTGTGCCCCGGCCAGGGCCACTATCGGCGCATGCGTTGCATATCGTTCCCGTGCTGCCGTCAACAGGCCTTGCACGGCCGTCCGCGTGGGCAAGGCTGTCCAAGCCTCAGATGTGATCGCACCAACCGGATAGGGCAACCGGTTGATCCCTGTCGACAGATCAATCCAATCCGACCCACCCCATCTGCCCATCGCCCAATCGAGGTTGCCACCGTGATCGCGCATCACAGCACCGCCATCATCAGCAGGATGCCTGCTACAACCGCCATCGCCCTCAAATACAGATCCAATCCCCGCCGCAGATCCAGCGCCGTCGGGTCCGCACCCGCGTCATTCACCCAAGCCTCTTTTGACAATTGACCATCGTATGTCCGCGGCCCCGACAACCGGACCGCCAACGCCCCCGCCATCGCAGCCTCCGGCCATCCTGCATTGGGCGAGCGGTGCTTGCGCGCATCCCGCCGCATGCACGCAACGCTGGCCGTCCAACGCCCGGAAACGGCGGCAAACAACACCCCAGTCAACCGCGCCGGGATCAGATTAACCAGATCATCGACCCTCGCCGCCGCCCAACCAAACGCGGCATAACGCGGCGACAGATGCCCGATCATTGAATCCATCGTGTTGATCGCCTTGTAAACCGCAATTCCCGGCAAGCCACAGATCACCCCCCAGAACAACGGTGCCACCACCCCGTCCGAGGTGCTTTCGGCT